>NZ_JANSJJ010000310.1:0-85273 GCF_047502715.1 Synechococcus sp. H55.10 | reverse complement strand
GGGCAGAAGAAGAGACAAAAGCTCTGCTGTCAAGCGGGTGAGGAAACCCCACCCGCCTGCGCGGTGGGGTAGTTCATGGTTGCAGCTTGGCTTTCTTGGCCAGGCAAGGCACAACTTTTCCCCCGCAGAAGAGAAAGTTGGGTATGTTTTGAGGATCCCTTCCCCGTTTTTCATGTCCTACGCTCGCCGCTACTTGCGTTTTCCCTCTCCGATCTTGGGCCGGGAAATGGAGATGCTCCACTTTGGGCATCACGGCTACCCGCTCATCTGTCTGCCCACCAGCAACGGGCGTTTTTTCGACTTGGAAGATCGCGGCATTATCGCCAGCCTCGGCCATCATCTGGAACAGGGCTATTTGCAGGCTTTTTGCGTGGAAACCCTGGATTGGGAGACCTTGTTCAACCGCGAGCTGGACGTGCCCCAACGGCGGGATCGCTGGCTGTTGCTGGAGCAGCACTGGGTAGAAGAGCTGATCCCCTATGCCAAAGCAGAAGCACAAAATGACTTTCTGGTGGTGGCAGGCTTCTCTCTGGGGGCCACCCACGCCGTCAACCTCACCTGTCGGCACCCCGGCCTGGTGCGCCGTTGTCTGGCGCTGGGAGGGCCCTACGATGTGGCTGCTCTCGGCCCCATCACCGGCTGGGATCCCCAGCAGGCGGAGCAGGAGCTGTACTTCATCAACCCCTTGGCTTACATGTCCAACATGAGCCGACAACTCTGGGATCAACTGGGCGGGCAAAATACCGAGCTAAAACTGCTCACCGCCCACCGGGATCACTGCCTCAACGACAACCTGCGCCTGGCAGAAGTCCTCCGCCGCAACGACATCCCCCATCACCTGGAGGTGTGGGAAGGGGATCACGACTGGCCCACTTGGCAAGCCCAAATCCGCGCCTTCGCGTAGGATCCCTTGCAGAGGATTGAGAGAGCTTTTGACGAGGGAGCCTGGATGATCGAAGACTACTGGGTTGGCAGCCTGCACTTCAGCGAGCCTTTTGGGGACGACACCCTGGCCCGCCTCAACGCTCTTCCCCCCGTTCAAGCCCGCAACGGCCAAGCCTACAAGATCCGGGCGGAACATGTCACCATCCACGAGGTGAACCTGGATTACCGCACCAAGTACCGCCTCATCCTAGACCGCTTCAGCTATCTTTACCCCCAAGCAATTGGCCTGTTCATGGGCTTTGCCTTCAGGGGAGTATACATCATCAACAACCCCTTCAGCTTTTACTACTACTTGCGCAACAAAGATGCCGCCTACATGGTGGTCAAGGAGCTGGGGATCTCCATTCCAAAGACTTACATTCTACCTCCCAAGGAAGCTCCGGCTTTGAAAACAGAAGACTTTAAGTATCACAAGTTTTTCGATTGGCAGGGGATGGCAGAAGATCTCGGCTGGCCGATTGTCATCAAACCGGCGGAGGGACGGGAGGCCATCGGGGTCGAAATTGCCTATAACATGGAGCAGCTCCTCTACTTTTACGACCGCTCCGGATCCCAGGTGATGATGCTCCAGGAGAAGGTTAAAAGCCCCTATCCCTGGCAGATTCGCGCCCTCTGCATTGGCCGAAAGATCATCCCCATTAAATACATCTTTCGCAAGTTCGATGCCAGCGAGTATTTATTTGATCCAGAGTTTCTCACGCCAGAGATGGGCAAAAAAGTTATCGATACGTGCCGGATTATCAATCGGGCGTTGGGCTATGAAATGAACTCGGTGGAGCTGTTTATCGACGAGCAAGGGGAGCTGCAAGCCATTGACTTTAACAATCCGGTGCCCGATGGCCGCCTCAATGCTTTGGGGGAGATTTTTTACAACGATTACCAGCAGGCCCTTTGCGATTTGGTCGTAGATATTGTGCGGGAACAGCGGCCTTTCGACTTCTTGCCCCCAGATGTCAACCGCTTTGCCCAGATCGCCCGGCAGGCCGACCTCACCCGTGAGCAGAAGTTTCAGATGGCTCTGGAATTGGCCAACCACTACTACGAGCCCAGGGATCGCGAATAAAATACGTTAACACAAAGGCACTCTCTGGCGCCGGGTCGAGGAGCAGTTCTCTGTTTTCCAATCTTGTACATATTATGTGGGTTAAGCAGGCAAGCAAGCGCGGGGATCCTGTCCCGTGTTGAACTTAAAGGCGGCGGATCCTCTCTGCAAGGAGTATGGGGACAGCCAAGCTGACGCGGCTGCAGGGCGAGTTGGTCTATCTGGGCAGGCAAATGTCAACCGGCTTGAAATGGCGCTGGTGCCACGATATTCGCGAGATCCCGGCGGTTGCCTGGCACACTTTGCAGACGGAGCGCACCTCTCCTTTTTTGGAATACGAATGGCTGCACAGCTTAGAGGCTTCCGGTTGTGCCAGCCGCAACACGGGTTGGTTGCCCTGTCACCTGTTGGTGGAGTCGGGGGGGCAATTGATCGCCGCTGCCCCCTTGTATTTGAAAAGCCACAGCCAGGGTGAGTTTATCTTCGACCAAGAATGGGCTGCGGTTGCCGGCCAACTGGGGGAACGCTACTACCCAAAGTTGATCGGCATGGCCCCCTTTACGCCGGCCACCGGCTATCGCATTCTCGTCCACCCCGACTACTCGGCAGCAGAAGTGTGGCCGTTGATGTTGGCCATTATCGACCGCTTTTGCCAAGATAATGATATTTCGGTGTTTAGCTTACTTTATGTGGATTTGGACTGGCGGGCCCAATTAGAATCGGATGGATTGACGCCTCGAATCACCCACAACTACCAGTGGCACAACCCTGGCTACCGCTCTTACGAGGACTTTTTGAGCCAGTTCAATGCCAACCAGCGGCGCAACATTAAGCGGGAGCGGGCTGCGATGGAAAAAAGCGGCATACAACTCAAGATCTACACAGGAGAGGAGATCACGCCGCGCCTGCTCTCTCTCATGTATGATTTTTACAGCAACACCTGCGCTCAATTCTGGAACTGGAGCAAATATCTCAACCGCCGCTTTTTTGAATCTCTCTATCCCAACTATCGGCAGCGGCTGGTGCTGGTGGCCGGGGAACGAAATACAGAAATTGTGGGGATGTCTTTTTGTGTTCGTAAAGAAGATCGCCTATTCGGTCGCTACTGGGGCTGTCGGGAAGAGGTGAAGTTTTTGCACTTTAACGTTTGCTATTACGAGCCGATTGCCCTGGCCATCCGCGAAGGGATCCGCAACTTTGATCCCGGCGCCGGCGGATCCCATAAGATCCGGCGGGGATTTCCGGCTACGCCTGTGTACAGCTACCACCGTTTTTATCGACCACGGCTGCAACAGGTTTTGGTGCCTTATTTGAATCGGGTTAATCCTCTCATGTTGGCCGAGCTGGAGAATGTCAATCAAAATGAGGTCCCTTTTCGAGAGGATGTTTTGCCTTCTCTGTCTGCTTTGACCCAGGAATAAGCCACTCTAGCGAAACAGCTTAATGGAACAGCCGCTCCCTTCTGGTTTTCTGGATCCCGTTAAACCCGGCGATCTCCTATCCCTGGAGATCACGGATCTGACCCCCCAAGGAGATGGCATTGCCCACACGGCGGGACTGGGACAAGGGCGGGTGGTGTTTGTCTCCCAGGCGGTGCCGGGGGATCAGGTGGTGGCCCAGATCACCGAGATCAAGCGCAACTATTTGGTCGGACGAATTCGGTCGTTAATGACTCCCTCTCCCGAACGGGTGCGACCGGCCTGCATCGTGGCTGACAAGTGCGGTGGCTGCCAATGGCAACACGTCAGCTACGCTCAGCAACTGGCCACCAAGCAGCAGATCCTCAGGGATGCGCTGGAACGGATTGGCGGCCTTACCCTGCCGGAGCCTGTTCCCATTTTGGGATCCCCGCAGCCGCTGCGCTACCGCAACAAGGTCACCTACCCCATTGCCAAAGCGGCAGGCCAGCCGTTGCGCGTGGGCTACTACCAACGGGGCAGCCACCGCCTGGTGAACCTCAACCAATGCCCCGTGCAGGATGAGCGGTTGGACGTGTTCCTGAGGGAGATCAAGCGGGATCTCCAGGAAACGGGCTGGAACGTGTATGACGAAAGCCGCCACCAGGGCCATCTCCGCCACCTGGGCTTGCGCATCGGTCGCCGTACCCGCGAGGTGCTGCTGACCTTGGTCAGTTGCAGCCGCGACCTGCCCCATCTGGAAAGCTGGGCTGAACGCTGGATGCAGCGCTACCCCGACCTGGTGGGGGTCTGTCTCAATCTCAATCCGGCCCGCACCAACGCCATCTTTGGCCCGCAAACGGAGGTGATTGCCGGTCGGGGATCCCTGCGGGAAGAATTTGCCGGTTTTTCCCTCTGGATCGACAGCACCTCTTTCTTCCAGGTCAATACCGAGCAAGCGGAGGCCTTTTTTACCTGGATAGTCGATCAACTGAACCTGCGGGGAGAGGAGACCGTCCTGGACGCCTACTGTGGCATCGGCACCCTGACCTTGCTGCTGGCGCAACGGGCCAAACGGGTGATGGGGGTGGAAGCGTTGCCGGAAGCGGTGGCCCAGGCCCGCTACAACGCTCGCTTCAACAACCTCTCTGCTGTCCAGTTTTTCGAGGGCACGGTGGAACAGGTTTTGCCAACCCTGCCCCCTGCCGACATTGTGGTGCTGGATCCGCCGCGACGTGGCTGCGACCGCCAAGTGCTCGAGATCTTAAAGCTGCGACGGCCACCGCGCCTCGTTTACATTAGCTGTCACCCGGCCACCTTGGCGCGCGACTTACAAATCTTGCTGGCTGAGGGATCCTACCACCTAACCCAATGGCGAGCTGCCGACTTCTTTCCCCAAACCGGGCATGTAGAGGGAGTCGCCTTTCTGGAGCGGGTTTAAGGGCAACCCCAAAAACCTCTCTCCGCCTATCCCCCCTCTCCCTTTGGGAGAGGGGCTGGGGGTGAGGGCTGGGAGAGGGGCTGGGGGTGAGGGAGCGGATCTGTCACCGGGGAAGGTGCTCCAGCCGGAGGCGACAAATGCTAACGTCAAAATAGTGATCTTAAAGTTTTGCAACGGATCCCCTTGCCGTTACCCTAGCTTTTTCCTCCGCGATCTCGATGCTCAGAGCTGGAATTGTCGGCCTGCCCAATGTAGGCAAATCGACTCTGTTCAACGCCCTCTGCGAAAATGCCAAAGCCGAGGCGGCCAACTTTCCCTTTTGCACCATTGAGCCGAATGTGGGGCGGGTGGCGGTGCCGGATGAGCGCCTAGAGGTGCTGGCCAAGATCAGCGGCTCTGCCGAGATCGTCCCCAGCCAAATCGAGTTTGTGGATATTGCCGGGCTGGTGGCAGGGGCCAGCAAGGGAGAGGGGCTGGGCAACCAGTTTCTCTCCCACATTCGCCAGGTGGACGCCGTGGTGCATGTGGTGCGCTGCTTCCAGGACGAAAACATCGTGCATGTGGCCGGCTCGGTGGATCCTCTGCGGGATATCGGCGTCATCAACTTGGAGCTGGCCCTGGCGGATCTGGCCCAGATCGAGCGGCGCTTGGAACGGGTGCGCAAGCAGGCCAAATCCGACAAAGCTGCCCAAGCGGAGCTGCAGGCGCTGGAGAAGCTGCAGGCCGCTCTGGACGAGGGCAAACCGGCCCGGCTGGTGCCCCTCAGCCCGGAAGAAGAGCAGTTGATCAAAGGGCTGGGGCTGCTCACCCGCAAGAAGGTGATCTACGCTGCCAACGTGGCGGAAACGGATCTGGCCGGCGGCAATGCCTGGGTGGAGCAGGTGCGCCAGTTTGCCAAGGCGGAAGGGGCGGGCGTGGTGGTGGTCTCAGCCCAGGTGGAAGCAGAGCTGGTGGAGCTGCCCCCTGAGGAGCGACAGGCCTATCTGGATTCGTTGGGAGTGAAAGAAGGCGGGCTGAAATCCCTCATCCGGGCCACCTACGAGCTGCTGGGCCTGCGCACCTACTTCACCTCCGGCCCCAAGGAAACCCGCGCCTGGACGATCCCCGTCGGAGCCACAGCCCCCCAGGCAGCCGGCGTGATCCACTCCGATTTCGAGCGGGGCTTCATCCGGGCCGAGACGGTGGCCTATGCTGATCTGGTGGCGGCGGGATCCCTGAATGCCGCCAGAGAGAAGGGCCTGGTGCGCAGCGAGGGCAAAGACTACGTGGTGCAGGAAGGGGATGTGATGCACTTCCGCTTCAATGTCTAGGCTCATGTCCAGCTCCCCCTGCCTTTCTCTCAGGCAACCGGCTTTGCTCAGCACTGAGAATCTGCCCATACCCTGTAGGCCAAAAAACCTAGCCCCCTTCCGGCAAGGGATCCCAGCACAGCTCCGGTCTGGCCTGAGGAGGAGCTTTTTCCTGAGAGAACTGTTGACGCTGTAACGAAACATCACAATAATTGGACTAGATAAACAAATGTTTTAGGGATGTATTGATGGATCTGCTGCAATATAGCCCGATGGCCTGGGTTTACATGGCGATCTTTGCCTCTATCATTTGGTGCATCTGGGGTCGTTCGGAAGACGACATCATGTTCTAGAACGGGATGAGCTTCTCTGCCGGCTCAGGCCACCCCCCGCGCCTAAGCCGGTGGGAGATCTTCCCTGAGCTTGCTCCTAAAAGCTGGAGAGGCCAAAGCGCTTTATTGGATTTCAGGCAGGTGCAGAGCTTAGGCTGTAGTATCCTGAGCTACAGAAAAATGTCTCTGCTCCAGCAGCATAAGGCGACATGCTTGTTGCACGGGATCATGGTCTACTGCTTACACGTGTTACCGGCTTAACTTCTCGGCGTCCCCTGCCCAGGGCCGAACAGGTGGCCGAGGGCTACCGCCTCTCGTGGCGCGGGGTGGCGGTGATGGGGGTGCTGAATGTAACCCCTGACAGCTTCAGCGACGGCGGCCAGTGGGGATCCGTGGAAGCAGCCGTACAGGCAGCCAGGGCCATGGCGGCGGCGGGGGCCTTGATTGTGGATATCGGCGGCGAGTCCACCCGTCCGGGGGCGGAGCCGGTATCCGTGGAGGTGGAATGCGACCGGGTCTTGCCTGTGATCCGGGCCCTGGAAGGATCCGGGATCCCCATCAGCGTCGATACGCGCCGAACGGAGGTGGCGGCGGCGGCCCTGGCCGCGGGAGCGCACATCGTTAACGATGTCACCGGGCTGCGCGATCCGCAGATGATGCAGGTGTGCGCCGAGAAGGGGGTGCCGGCGGTGATCATGCACATGCGGGGAGAGCCGCGCACCATGCAGCAGCAGACCGACTACGACGACCTGGAGGGGGAGGTTTTTGGCTTTCTGCAGGCCCAGGCGGAGCGGGCTCTGGCGGCCGGTGTGCCCAGCGTGGTTTTGGATCCCGGCTTGGGTTTTGCCAAAACCGCCGAGCAGAATGTGGCCCTGCTCAAAGCCCTGCCACGGCTGGTTGCCTGCGGTTACCCCGTGTTGGTGGGGGCCTCCCGCAAAAGTTTTGTGGGCAAGCTGGCCGGCATCGCCGTGCCCAAAGAGCGGGATAGCGCCAGCGTGGCCGTGCATCTTTTTGCCGCCAGCCAGGGTGCTGCCTTGGTGCGAGTCCACAACGTCCCTGCTCATGTCTCCGCCCTGGCTGTTTGGGAAGGTCTCCACCGTGACCCAGGCTAGGTTGGTGCTGCAGGGTCTTGTCTTTCATGCCCGCCACGGCTACCGCCCTGAGGAAGCGGTTTTGGGCGGGCGCTTTGTGGTGGATGTGGAGATGCAGCTTTCCCTGGCCCCGATCCAGGATGACCTCTCTGGCACGGTGGACTACGCCCAAGTGTATGAGGTGGTGCGGCAAGAGGTGACCGAGCGGCGCTACCGCTTGATCGAGACCTTGGCAGACCAGATTGCCGAGCGGCTGTGGCAGAGCTATCCCCAACTGGAGGCCCTGACGGTGCGGGTGCACAAGCCCCAAGCTCCCCTGCCGGGGCTGTTTGGGGATGTCTACGTAGAGATCGACCGCTGGCGATCCGTCAGCAGATGAGAAGCCTCATGAATCCCGACCTGGCCTACATTGCCCTGGGCAGCAACCTGGGGGATCCGCTGCGGCAATTGCGCTCGGCTGGGCAGAAGTTGCTCAGGTTGGGCCAGGTGGTGGCTCGCTCCAGCCTCTACCGCAGCCCTGCCCAAGGGGGGCCAGCCGGCCAGCCCGACTACCTCAACGCCGTGGTGGCGTTGGATCCCTTTCCCCCTTACCAGTCCCCTCTGGAGTTGATTGGGGCGCTGCTGGCCATCG
Source organism: Synechococcus sp. H55.10 (assembly GCF_047502715.1). NCBI lineage: Bacteria > Bacillati > Cyanobacteriota > Cyanophyceae > Synechococcales > Synechococcaceae > Synechococcus > Synechococcus sp. H55.10. Next base: position 77,105 of record NZ_JANSJJ010000310.1, on the reverse strand, counting down.
AGCAGGAGGCGGGGCGGGTGCGGCGCATCCGCTGGGAGGCCAGAACTCTGGATTTGGATCTGCTGGCCGTGGGCAACCGGATCCTAAATAGCCCCGAGCTGACGTTGCCCCACCCTCGCATGATGGAACGTGCCTTTGTCTTAGCTCCCTTGTGTGAGATCGCCCCCAACTGGCGTCACCCTGAGACGGGCGTCGGGGTCGAAGAGGCGCTGGTCAGTTTGGATCGATCCTGGCTGGAGCGCACGACCCTCGGCTGGGAGTAGAGAAGGGTTTGGTAAGCTGGTTACGGCTTTTGGCGAAAAGGATCCCATGGACGGCCTTCAACTCTGGCAGCACTACTGCAACTGGCTTTACTACCATCCCAGCCTGGAGATTTTCGTCGATATCAGCCGCATCCGCTTGACTCCTCCTCAGGTGGAAGCGCTGCGGCCTCGCTTTGCCCAGGCTTTTGCCGAGATGCAGGCTTTGGAAGCCGGGGCCATCGCCAACCCCGACGAAGGCCGCCAGGTGGGCCACTATTGGCTGCGGGCGCCGGAGCTGGCTCCCACCCCGGAGATCCGGCAGGCCATTCAGGATTGCATTGAGCAAGTGGAAACCTTTGCCCAACAGATCCATCGTGGAGCCATCCCGGCCAGCGGCGGGGGGCGTTTCACCGAGCTCCTCTGCATCGGCATCGGCGGCTCGGCTCTGGGGCCGCAATTTGTGGCCGAGGCCCTGGCTCCTCTGCACCCTCCTCTGAATATCCACTTCATCGACAATACGGATCCCGATGGGTTTGATCGGGTGCTGGGACGGCTGGCGGGCAAGCTGGGACAAACCCTGGTGATCACCACCTCCAAATCCGGCGGCACCCCAGAGCCGCGCAATGGCTTGGTGGAGGTGAAGCTGGCCTACCAAAAGGCCGGGATCCCTTTTTCTGACCATGCGGTGGCCATCACCGGGCCCGGCAGCCAATTGGAGCAACAGGCGCGGCAAGAGGGGTGGCTGGCGGTCTTCCCCATCTTCGACTGGGTGGGGGGACGCACCTCCGAAACTTCGGCGGTGGGCCTGTTGCCGGCAGCATTGCAGGGGATCGACATCCGGGCTTTGCTGGCCGGGGCCGCCACCATGGACGCAGCCACCCGCCTGCCCCACCTGGAGCGCAATCCTGCCGCCCTGCTGGCCATGGCTTGGTACATCGTCGGTCAGGGCCAAGGGCGCAAAGATATGGTGGTTTTGCCCTACAAGGATCGCCTGCTGCTGTTTAGCCGCTACTTACAACAGTTGGTGATGGAATCCCTGGGCAAATCCCATGATCTGAACGGCAACCGCGTGGAGCAGGGCATCGCCGTTTACGGCAACAAAGGCACCACCGATCAACACGCCTACGTGCAGCAGTTGCGGGATGGTTTGAACAACTTTTTTGTTACCTTCATCGAGGTGCTCCAGGATCGAGAGCCCGGGATCCCTTCCCCCTTCGTGGAGCCGCAGGTAACCAGCGGCGACTACCTGGACGGCCTGTTGCAGGGCACCCGCCAGGCCCTCTACGAAAACGGGCGCGACTCCATTACCGTGACGCTGCCACGGGTGGATGCCCGCTCAGTGGGGGCCTTGATCGCCCTCTACGAACGAGCCGTGGGCCTCTATGCTTCTCTCATCCGGATCAACGCCTACCATCAACCGGGGGTAGAGGCAGGCAAAAAAGCCGCCCGCGCCGTCTTGGAGCTGCAACGGCGGGTGCTGGAGACGGTACAGGCGCAGCAGGGATCCCTGACTTTGCCCCAGTTGGCAGAAAAACTAGGCTGCCCGGAGCGCATCGAAACCCTGTACTGGATTGTGCGGCACCTGCACGCCAACGGTCGCGGCGTGCTGTTGGTAGGGGATCCCGCCCGTCCCTCAGAGCTGACCATCCAGCCCCGGCCCGCCTGAGCCTGCTGTTTCGCAGATCGGGTGCAGAAGCTGGAGCCGGCCAATCTGTACCCCACCTTAAACCCTTCCCGGCCAGCCGGCCCATCTGCTTAGAATCGAGCAAGAGCCCGCTCCAGGAGGAGACCATGGATCAATCCACCGCCGTCCTGCCTTTGCAAACCCCGAAAGATGTCTCCATCGAGGATATTGAGCAGGAGCTGAACAAAATCTGGTCTTCTAAGGGAGAGAGCGTTGCCGCCCGCGCCGCCACCTTTACCCTAGTGGTCTATGAATCTCTGGACGACGCGCTGTTGCTGCCCTCCCCCACCGTCGAGGCCATTGCCACCCAGAACCCCTGTCGCGTCATCGACCTGCGAGCCAAACGGGCGGGATCCGCAGACGACACCATCGAGGCCCAGGTGGCCGCCTATTGTCCGGTAACTCGCGAGCAGCGCAGCTCGTTGGTCTGTTGCGAATACATCACCCTGAAGGCGCCGGAATCGGCCTTTGTGCGGGCCTGCAGCACCATCGCTTCCCTGCTGATCCCCAACTTGCCCACCTTTTTGTGGTGGCAAGGGGATCTGGACTTGAACAGCCTGCTGTTTCAAAAATTGGTGGCCCTCAGCAACCGGGTCATCGTCGATTCGCGCGGCTTTGTCAATCCAGAAGAAGATCTGCAGGAGATCCACCTCTTGGTCGGCGAGGGGCGCCACTGCGGGGATCTTAACTGGCGGCGGCTGCTGCCCTGGCAGGAACTCACCGCCCAAGCCTTTGACCCTCCCGACCGGCGGGAGTCCCTATACCTTGTGGATCGCGTGACCCTCGACTACAAAGCCGGCAATCCCTGCCAGGCGTTCCTTTTTTTGGGCTGGCTGGCTGGTCGCCTGGGGTGGACGCCCACAGAGCGGGTTCAGGCTCAAGAACACGATTACAAGATCGACCGCCTCTGCTTTCAAACCCAAACGGGCGGCCAGGTGATGGCGGAATTGGCCGCTGTGCCCTTGGCCTCGGAAATCAGCCAGCCGGGGGATCTCATCGGGCTGCGCCTCACCGCCAGCAATCAAGAAGCCAATGCCTGTACCGTGCTGTGTTCGGAAACCACAGGGTGTATGCGCATGGAAGCCATGGGGGGCGCTCAGAGATGTGTGATTCGCCAGGTGGCTCCCCTGGAGCAGAATTCCCTCGATACCCTGTTGGCTGCTGAGTTGCAGCGGCCCGGCCCCGACTACCTCTACGAAGAAACGCTGGGGGTGGTGGATCAGATGCTGAAGCTGGGCAAAAGCTGAGATCTGCTTCTGGTTCAAGGCAACTCCACCGATGTGGGCTTAGAAGCATGGGGCAGTCCCCACCCCAACTTCTCTCGCATGACGCGGAAAAACTCCGGTCGGCGTAGGCGCATCAGATCCGTCCAGTAAGGGGCACGCACCACCCGAATTTGGTCTTCCGGCAGGATGTAGCAGCCGGCATTCCCATCTACCACCAAAACCAGCGGCTGAGGAGTAACGGGGCTGATCCACACCTCCTCCGAATCGGGGAAGACCAAGGCCCGCGAGGCCATGGAATGGGGGCAAATCGGGATCAACTGCAAAACCGGCACCCCCGGCGTGATCACCGGCCCGCCCGCCGAGAGGGCATAGGCCGTCGAGCCGGTGGGGGTAGCCAAAATCACTCCGTCGGCAGCTACATCCAGGGGAGAGTGATCCCCAATGGTGATCTCGAAATGGCACATGCTGGTCAAAGGCTCCCGGTGCAGCACCATCTCGTTTAAGCTCAAGACCTCCCAGCGCAATTCCTGCCCTCGGTAGGCTTGCACCAGCAACATGCTGCGGCGATCCAGGGTGTACTCCCCGGCGATGGCGGCGCTGGCAGCCTCTTCTAGGTGAGAAAGGTAAGTCTCCGTCAAAAAGCCCAGGTGGCCTGTGTTCACCGCCAACAGGGGGATCCCTTTGGGGGCCAGTTGCCGCGCTGCTGCCAAGACGGTGCCATCTCCCCCCAGCACCACCGCAAATTTCATGGTCTCGTCAAATCCAGCCGGGGCCAGGCTATCCACTTTGGTCAGGCAGATGGGGCTATCGGGCTTGGCGTAGCCGAGGATGCCGCCCCAGTTGGGGGCCACACAGACTTCCCAGCCTTGTTCCTGAAACCAGCGGGAGAGGGCCTCGCTGCTGCGTTTGGCGGCGGGCTTGGCATCGTTGTAGAGGATCCCGGCTTTGGGCTTGGTCATGGGCGGTGGCAAGGCAGAGGTGCCAAAACTCTATCAGTTCTGTAGGCTCTTCTGCCGGCCAGATCGCCGACAAAGCGCTGCTCTATATTACAGGTAGGGAATTAGGGTTGAGGGGGGGTATGCAGGCGGTGATCTTGGCGGGCGGGAAAGGCACTCGCTTACGGCCTTTTACCTTTGTGCAACCCAAGCCTTTGCTGCCCCTTTTGGAGGTGCCTTTCTTGGAATGGCTGCTGGGGCGCTGCCGACGAGCCGGCCTGACGGACATTTTGCTCAGCGTGGGGTATTTGGGCCAACAAATTGAGGCTGCTTTGGGAGATGGCGCTGCTTGGGGGGTGAAGCTTCGCTACCTTGCCGAAGAGACGCCTTTGGATACAGCAGGAGCCCTGGTGCTGGCCCAGCCCTATTTCAGCGGGGATCCCTTGGTGGTCTTCAATGCCGATATCCTCACGGATCTGGATTTGCAGGCGCTCATGCAATGCCACCTGCAGAGCCAGGCCGTTGCCACCCTCACCCTCACCCGCGTGGAGGACATCACCGCCTATGGCCTGGTGGAAGTGGGGGAAGGGGGCCAGATCCAGTCTTTTCGGGAAAAGCCCACCCCTGCCGAAGCCCTCACCCTCACTACCAACACGATCAACGCCGGCACCTATGTCCTCGATCCGGCCATTTTCAAAGACTACCCCAGCGGGGATCCCCTCAGCTTCGAGCGGCGCGTCTTTCCTGATTTGCTCCGGCGAGGGCAACGAATGCAAGCCTACCTTCATGCAGGCTACTGGCGGGATCTGGGCACGCCGGCCAGCTACTACCACGGCCAACTGGACATTCTCTTGGGCCGGATGACGGATTTTCCCCTGAAGGATGTGGAAGAACAAGCGCCGGGGATATGGGTGCACAAAACGGCTGAGATCCATCCCAACGCCCAACTGCACGCCCCCTGCTACATCGGCGCCCACACCTGTCTGGGATCCCAAGCTCAAGTCCCCGCCGGCACCATCCTCGGCAGCCACAGTTGGGTGAATGGATCCCTGCAGCCGGGAGCCTATGGGTCAAGGGTCTTGGTAGTGTAGGTTAAGTGCCAGTTAAGTCCACAACCATCCACAACAAAGCCATCCAAAGATGGAGCTACCGCAAACCGGGGAACGCTGGGATCCCTACCTGGCTTCTGTAGCCGCTCGCTTCAACCGAGAGCTGGAAATGCAACTGGGTCGGCCAGGCTGGCAACTTCCCCCAGATCTGGAGCAACTGCCCTTTTGGCAAGCCCAGCAGCGAGATCATCTGCAAGAGCGCCTCGGGATCCCCTTTTGGCAGTTGCGTGCCCCCAAAAAACGGGAAGCCTGCCTGGATTTGGGCTGTGGGGTGAGCTTCCTGACCTATCCCTGGAACGATTGGCAAGCCCACTTTTACGGCCATGAGCTGAGTGGCGAGATCGTACGCTTTATTCGCTCGCGGGCACCTCAGCTCAACTCCAAGCTATTCAAGTCGATGCAACAGGGATCCGCCCACCATCTGGAAAACTACGAGCCGGAGCAGTTTGATCTGGCCATCGCCACCGGATTTTTGTACTACTACCCGATTGAGTACTTCGACGCGGTTTGGGCAGAGTTGCTGCGGGTGTTGCGACCGGCTGCGCCGGTGATCATCGAAGTGGTCAATCCTGACTCGGTGTGGGCAGAACAATGGGGTCTCATCGAGCTATTCAAAGGCACCGAACCGATTTTCACTTCCCTAACAGAGTGGGAGCGACGCATCGCAGACTTGGGGGGCAAAATTCAGAAACAGGCCGGTGGCGAACTGTTTACCACCTATTGGATTCAGCGCAAACCTTGACATGCTCATGAGCGGGAAAGTAGCCGAGCATTTGCAAGATATTGAGATAACTTTTATAGTCGTTTCAAATATCAATTATCAATGAAACAGTTTGCGGCGTCGTTATTGCTCTGCAACGCTGTCACGAACGCGCCAGCGGCGCGGAGCGCTATCCTGGCCCAGCCCCCCGGTTTACTATTCCCTCAGGAGAAGGGTGGGGAGTGGACAAAAAACCTGGCCCCAGACACAGCCAAAGCATCCTATACTGTTGCGGCTGTCCCAACAACGAGGAACCTGCCGCTTATGTCTGAGCTTCTCCCCTTGCCTTCGCTCCACAACCAGGTGGCGGTGGTCACCGGAGCCAGCCGGGGCATTGGCCGGGCCGTTGCCCTGCACTTGGGGGCGATTGGCGCCAAGGTGGTCGTCAACTACGCCCGCTCCGCCGCCGAGGCCGAGTCGCTGGTGCAGGAGATCGCCGCTCTGGGGGGAGAAGGGATGGCCGTGGCCGCCGATGTCTCCCAGCCGGCAGAAGTGGAGCAGCTCTTTGAGCAGGTGATGGAGCGCTGGGGGCGGGTGGACGTGCTGGTGAACAACGCCGGCATGGCCCGCGACACCCTGCTGCTGCGCATGAAGCCGGAAGATTGGCAGGCGGTGCTGGATCTCAACCTCACGGGGGTCTTTCTCTGCCTGAAGGCAGCCGCCAAGATCATGGTCAAGCAGCGGCAGGGGCGGATCATCAACATCACCTCGGTGGTGGGCCTGGTGGGCAACGCCGGCCAGGCCAACTACAGCGCCGCCAAAGCAGGGGTGATTGGTCTGACGAAGACAGCAGCCCGCGAGCTGGCCAGCCGCAACATCACCGTCAACGCCGTTGCCCCCGGCTTTATCACCACCCAGATGACCGAGAAGTTGGATCCCGGCCCTATCCTGGCGCAGATCCCCCTGGGGCGACTGGGATCCCCAGCGGAAGTGGCGGGGCTGGTGCGCTTTTTGGCGGCCGACCCGGCGGCAGCCTACATCACCGGGCAGGTTTTCGCCATCGACGGTGGCATGGTGATGAGCTGATCCTTCTACCAGGCCAGGGCCAGCCCATCGGCACGGGGTTCGGAAGCCCCGATCAGGTGATCCCCATCGCGAAAGATGATCTGTCCCCGGCCAAAAAGGCCGTAGTCCTCTTCTGCAGCCACCACCTGCACCGCGTGGCCCCGCGCAGCAAGCTCTCCCACCACCTGAGGGGGGGCCGTGCTCTCCAGCGCCACCTGCGGGATCCCTTGGTCGAGAAGCACTCGCCAGCGGGGCGCATCCAGAGCCGCTTGGGGGTTCAGGCCGTAATCCACCAGATTCACCACCACCTGCACATGGCCTTGGGGCTGCATCGTCCCTCCCATGACACCGAAAGGGCCGAGGGGGATCCCATCTTTGGAAAGAAAGGCGGGGATGATCGTGTGGTAGGGGCGCTTGCGCGGGCCCACCTGGTTGGGATGACCGGGTTCCAAGGTGAATCCGGTGCCGCGATTGTGGAGGGCAATCCCTGTCCCTGGAACCAGCAGGCCGCTGCCGAAGCCGTCGAAGTTGGATTGGATCAAAGACACCATCAGGTCGCCATCAGCTGTGGCCAAGTAAACCGTTCCCCCCTGAGGTAGCCCTGGCTGAGCCAAGGGGATGGCCCTAGAACCGATCAACAGCCGCCGTTGCTGGGCATAACGTTTATCCAGCATTTGGGCGGGACTCACCTGTAAATAGTCGGGATCCGCTACCTGTCGGCTCACATCGGCAAAAGCCAGCTTCATCGCCTCAATCTGCAGGTGATAGCGCTCGCCGGCCTCGTAGGGGATCCGACCCAGCTCAAAACCCTCCAAAAGGTTGAGGGCCATCAGGGCGGCAATGCCCTGGCCATTGGGGGGGATCTCCCAGACGGTGTAGCCGCGGTAATCGGTATGGATGGGTTCTACCCAGTCGGCCCGATGTTCTGCCAAGTCGGCGCGGGACAGGAGACCGCCGGTGGCATCCGAAAAAGCCAGCAGCTTCTCCGCCAGCTCCCCCCGGTAAAAACTCTCGCCGCCACTATGGGCAATCTCCGCCAGGGTTTGTGCATGCAGAGGGCTGCTCCAGCGCTCCCCCGCCCGTGGAGCACGCCCCTGGGGGAAAAAAACGGCTTTGAAGGCCTCGTGGCGGGGATCTGGCAGCGGCAAATAGGTGGCCTCCGCCGCCTGCCACAGTTGGGCAATCCGGGGAGAAACCGGAAACCCCTCGCAGGCCAAGCGAAGGGCAGGCTCAAACAGGCGCTCGAAGGGCAGCCGTCCCCAGCGCCGGTGCAAGGCTTGCCAAGCCGAAACAGCCCCCGGCACCGTTACTGCCAACCAATCGTAAGCGGGAATCTGGCCGACACAGCGCTCCGGCGTCAGGGCAGCTGGGCTGCGACCGGAAGCATTCAAGCCGTACAGCCGGCCCTTCTCCCCTCCCTCCCACACCAGCGCAAAAGCATCGCCACCAATGCCATTGGAAGTCGGCTCCACCACCGTCAAAGCCACCGCCATCGCCACGGCTGCATCCACGGCATTGCCGCCGGCCCAGAACATCTCCATACCCGCCATTACTGCCAGCGGTTGGCTGGTGGCCACGGCTCCCTGTCTGCCCATCACCACCCGTCGCCGCGAGGCAAATGGATAGCGATCCAGGGCCTGCCGTAAAAAAACCGGTGCTGGAGAGAGAGGCTCCTGCATGGGTCTGTGCTCCCTATACAGGCAAGCTCAGAAGTGCTGCCAACTCGGCAAAGCTGTTCACCACCGCATCGGCCCCCGCCCGGCGCAGTTCCTCGGCAGTGAAAGCAGTGGTGAGGCCAACTGCCAAGCAGCCGGCCCCCTTGGCGGCGCGGATCCCGTGGGTGGAGTCTTCGACCACCAAACACCGGCTGGGATCCAAGCCCACCTTGGCAGCCGTTTTCAAATAGGGCTCGGGGTCGGGCTTGGCCCGCCGAATATCTTCGGCAGTAACCACGGCGTCGAACCAGCGGTGCAGGTTAAAGCGCTGGAAAATCTGCTCTTGATCCCGACGGGTGGCCGAGGTGGTGAGGGCGAGGGCCGAGAAGCGGCGGCGGCTAGCCGCCAAAAACTCCAGCACCCCTGGCACCAGCGGCACCTCTCCCAGTAGTTCTCCAAAAGCCTTGGCCTTTTCCTCGATCAAACGCTGCACCAGCAGGGATCGTTCTACGGGCGGGGTGTCCGTCAGGTGTTCTACGAGATACTCGAACATGTCCTGGTCGGTGCGCCCCTTAAACTGCAGGGAGATGGGAGCCAGATCCAGAGAGATCTGACAGCGCTGCAGGGCGATGACTCCGGCGCGGGCGTGGATCGGCTCCGAATCCACGATTACCCCGTCCATATCCAAAAGCAAGCCGGCAGTCGCGTCAGCGGCGCAGTTCCCGTGCGTGCCAGCGTTGCCCAGCAATAGAACTTTGGGTTGCATAAGCAGTCCAATGGCATGAGTCCCCTGCCTCCGTAGGCTGGAGAGATGAAGCAAGGGATGCTCCAGTTGCAGCCATCACTTCACCGCCTGAAACTGTCTCACATCCTCACCGTAGTCTGCAAACTCAGCATCACCCCACACAGGAGCCAAGAGAAATTCCCGCCGCACCTTGGCAAGCGGCGGAACGCCTGAGGCGACCTGGAACAGCCAAGCGCAGCCGCGGAAGCAGGAGCAAGAATCTCTTGTTTGGGTGGGGGCGTGTCAAGTTGACAAGCTCGTCCCTCCTTCTCTAGGATTAGGATCGCTGCATTTATGAGCGCCCCCATCGTCTAGAGGCCTAGGACACATCCCTTTCACGGATGCGACAGGGGTTCGAATCCCCTTGGGGGTATGGCGAAATGGCCGACGGAGAAAATGAACCCTACAACAACTCCAGGCAGCCCAGGAGCCGAGGGAAGTTCTCGGCCTCCTGTTGCAACTTGAGCTGAGGCCAGACCCGGTTGTCCAATCGCTTGGGACTTGGGGGCGAGAGACTTACGGCTTGTTTTTCAGGTGCTGGCTACCAGAGCCTCAGCCGGAGCGGCAGCCACCAACTCATCTTTGATCAGCTCTGCCAAATCCTGCAGTTGGCGAATCGCCTCTGCTCCTTCCAGTTTCATGAGCTCCCGGTCATCCCGCATTTCTGTCCAGCTAATGGAGCATTCGGAAACCAAAAAGCGAATCAAGTGCCCCTCCCGTAAGCTGACCATGAAGGAGGCGCTCTCAAATGAAGTACCGCAGGTGTAGCAAGAAGCTGGATAGCCCCGCTTCTCCAAAACAATGGCCAGAGCCTGCAAACTCATCACCAGATCTTGAACATAGCTGCGGTACTGTTCCGCCAACCGTGTGAACATCACACTCCTCCCTACATGAATCGCCCGCTGTGGGGCTCAGTCTAGCCGAAAATGAGCCAACTAGTAATTTATGCTTATTATGCTTGAGAGCTAAAGACATGTCTAGGATAACAACCGACAAACCCTCAAGGAAGTGATTAAAGCCACAGGGTAGGCAAAGTCTAGCCCACCAAGGTGTAGTATCCCATACTCGTCTTAACCAAAGACATCAAAACCTACCCCGACTCAAAACTTCTTACCTACTGGGATCCTCACCCAGTGCTTAGCTCAGTCTTTTCTCGAAATGCCCCGACGCAGTCCTTTTGTGGACAATTGCCTCAAAGCCCACTCCTACAGGGGTTTCAGCAGTGGGGAAGCAAGATGTAGTCCTTTGGGTTGGGTTGCCCTCTAGGTTTCTGAGCCTCTGCAAGAGGCTGGCGTGTTTGGAGTCAAGAAGGCTAAGTTTTGTAGACGAATGTGGAGCAAGGTGAGTTCCCGCCCAATTATGCTGAAAAACTCTTGGATGAAGCGAGGGATGCTTGAGAGGGAAGGGCTCAAGGTCGGCATCTGTTGTTCAGGAAAAACGAGTGACTTATTCTCAGAGTCCTCAAGCCATTCGGGATCGCTGTAAGTTGCTATTTGAAAGGGTTTTGGCCGGTGAATCGGAGCATTCTCGCCTCGATGCCGACTGCGTGACCGCCACGATCACGATCCCAGCGGGGAAATGCCCTTCCACAGGCGCTGGCGACATTCTCGCGGAGGATCCGCGGATCGCTTGGCCTGGCCGGAAAAGCGGCTCAAAGACCTGGATCCGCCGGAGCTCAGGTCAGATGTTTCTCCGCCCATCCAACGGCTCAGCGATGGCATGGTCTTCTAAGGGGAGATGGGCAGAGTTGTCCTCAAGAAGCTTTGTAAGAGCCGCATGGCCAGGTCGGGACGGGATCCCCAGTGGAGATGCAGGTAGGAGGCGTGCAGGCGCCGACCGGCCCAGCCTTCCTGGTGAGGCGGGGATCCCCAGATGTAGATTGGGTTGGGGGAGAGAGGGGTGCTGCGGGAGCGGTGAAATTCGTGCCCTCGTAGGCGATCCCCGGCCTTGGCCAGTAGGGTTGGGCGCAGGACAGTGGCCTCGCGGTAGCCCAGACACAGCCGGTCGCCCATGTCCACCGTAATGGGCAGCAGCCCGGCCAGGGGGTAGGTCTTTCCCTTGAAATCGGTAAGGGATCGTCCCAGCACCATCAGCCCGCCGCATTCGGCATAGAGGGGTGGATGGGCGGGCGGCGGTGGGCAGTGGCTTATTTTTTCGGAGAGGGTGGCGGCAAACAGTTCTGGGAACCCGCCCCCCAGCAGCAGGCCATCGCAGGGATCCGGGGGCCACAGACCCTCCTGCAGGGGAGAGTACTCCAGCAGCTCGGCCCCACAGGCCCGCAAGAGATCCAAGTTGTCGGCGTAGTAGAAGTTAAAGGCGGCATCGCGGGCCACCCCTACCCGAACCCGACGCGGTTGTGGGGAAATCTCTGGCCACAGCTCCCCCACCGCCGGCGGCAAGGAGCGAATCAAGGGCAGTAGCTCATCCCAATTCAGATGCTGCTCGGCCAGGTCGGCCCAGGTCTCCTGCCAGCGGGGGAAGTGATCCAGTTCTGAGACGGGCACCAACCCCAGGTGGCGGCTGGGCAGGCGCAGATCCTCACGGCGGGGAAACTGGCCCAAGACCGGGATCCCCGCCGCCGCTGCTGCTTGCTGTAAAATCTGGCCGTGCCGCTCTGAGGCCACGCAGTTGAAAATCACCCCGGCAATGGTGAGGCGGGGATCAAAGCGGCTCAAGCCGTAGAGCAGAGCGGCCACCGTTGTCCCCATACCGCTGCCGTCGATAACCAACACCACAGGGATCCCTAGCAGGCGGGCCACGTGGGCGCTGCTGGCAAAAAAGGGTTCTGTCTCGCCGGGCAGGGATGCGGGCGCTCGTCCATCGAAGAGGCCCATCACTCCCTCTACAATTGCTCCATCTTTGCCTTGGCAGTGGTGGCGAAAGCAGCGCTGCACAAAGTTCTCATCGGTTAAAAAGGGATCCAAGTTGCGACAGGGGATCCCGCTCACCGCTGTGTGGAACAGGGGATCAATGTAATCCGGCCCCACCTTGAAGGGCTGAATGCGCAGGCCCCGCCGCCTGAGAGCGGCCAACAGAGCCAGCGTGACAGTGGTCTTGCCGCTGCCGCTTGTGGCTGCCGCCACCAGAATGGCCATCTTGCCCTACCCAAGGACTAGAACTCAATGCCGATTTGCGCTTTGATCCCCTGGTCGCGGAAAGGATGCTTGACCAAGGTCATCTCGGTTACCAAGTCGGCCCGGTCGATCAGGGCAGCCGGCGCGCCCCGCCCGGTCAGGATCACATGCACCCGCTCCGGTTTTTCGGCCAGGCCGGCCAATACCTGCTCCAGGGAGAGGTACCCCAGCTTGAGGGCGACGTTGATCTCATCCAAAAGTACCAGGTGGTACTCGCCGCTGCTGAGCAGCTCCCGCCCCTTTGCCCAGGCCGCCTGCGCATGGGCGATATCCCGCTCGCGATCCTGGGTTTCCCAGGTAAAACCTTCCCCCATGGCGTAAAAGGCGATTTTCCCCAGGCCCAGCTCCGGATGGGCGGCCAACTGGCGCAACAATTTGGCTTCCCCCGGATCCCAGGCCCCCTTGATGAATTGCACTACCCCCACCGACAAGCCTTGGCCGAGGGCACGGAAGATCATGCCGAAAGCAGCCGTGCTCTTGCCTTTGCCCTGCCCTGTATGCACGATGATCAAGCCCTTGTCATCGCGCATGCCCGATAGGCGCTGCCGCTGGATTTGCTGGCGGCGCTGCATTCTGCGGCGGTGCCACTGGTTGAGGTCAGTCTCTGGGCCCGCTAGAGACTCCGTCCCGCAATTGCCAACGCCAACAGCCTCAGGCTCTGTTGTCGAGTGGGATCCCCAAGCCGGTGCAGAGAGGTCAGACATGGCGGGTTGGGCCATAATCAGAGGAAATTCGGGTGGGCCGAGCAAGCTCTTCCCCAGCAAACTGCTTTTATCCTACCTCTGGCTGGATTGGGCTGGGATCATGAAAGAACCGGCTACCGCTTTTCGAGATAGCCTGCTGATGTACTCCTTCATCTGGGCCGTGCTGGCGGTAGGGTGTTTTCAAGTCCTGCCCCGTTTGCAAATTGCCTCTGCCGCCCAGTTACAGCCGTGGCTGGGGCCCGCCTATCTGGCCGGGCTGGGGGGATCCCTGTTGGCGGCCCTGGGATCGATGTTGGCCGTCTTGGCGGAAACAACCGCGGGCGCTGCCAGCAAAAGGTATCTGCATCGCTTGGCTTGGGCACTGGGGGCGGTTGGCTTTCTGGGAGTTCTCTTCCCTCTGGGCTTGGCGGGCGTCTTTTTTCTCAGGGCCGCCCAGTCCACCGACTGGTGGCAGGAGCTGTTGGGTTGAGACCGGCCCAGAGCGCATTTTTTTGACAAATGCGTCGAGGTTAGGGGTACGATAAGGACAAGTTCCGTTCTTTATCCAGAGCAGACTGAGGGATCAGGCCCAATGAAGCTGCGGCAACCGGCGGAAGTCTCCGCTACGGTGCCAATTCCTGCGGTTAGTCAGTAACCGAAAGATAAAGGCAATAAAGTTTTCTCTAGAGGATAGCCCTTTTAGGTGGGGGCTTTTTCTGGCGACTTTACCCTTTAGCGGCTCCCACAGCTCTGGTCGCAGCGGCGGAGCAAGGCTCTATCGCGTCAGTGGGACGAAGTCCTCGGGTGCGGTGGGTTGCTCTGGCAACTGCGCTGATCCACCGGCTAGGCCTGCCTTTCTGGGTCCTGGCCGCCGATGAACGGACAGGTGGGCCTGGCTTTCTGGCCTGAGCAGGCTCCCAGTTTCATCTGTTTCGTCTTAAGGAGAGGTTCGTTGTCCAAGTCGTTTTTGTTTTCCTCGGAGTCGGTGACGGAGGGGCACCCCGACAAAATCTGCGATCAGATCTCCGATGCCATCGTGGATGCCCTCTTGACGGCGGATCCCATGAGCCGGGTGGCGGCAGAGGTGGTGGTGAATACGGGCATGGTGATCCTGACCGGGGAGATCACCTCGCAGGCGCATGTCAACTTCACCCATCTGGTGCGGGACAAGGTGGCCGAAATTGGCTACACCGACGCCAAGAACGGTTTCTCTGCCGATAGCTGCGCGGTGTTGGTGGCTTTTGATGAGCAATCTCCCGATATTGCCCAAGGGGTGAACGTGGCCCTGGAAAGTCGCGCATCCAGGGAAGATCAATTCGACTTGGTCGGGGCCGGGGATCAGGGCTTGATGTTCGGCTTTGCCTGCGACGAGACCCCTGAGCTGATGCCCTTGCCGATCAGCTTGGCCCACCGCCTCAGCCGCCAGTTGGCTACCGTTCGCAAAAACGGCACCCTGCCCTACCTGCGCCCCGACGGCAAGACGCAGGTAACCGTGGCCTATGAGGAGGGGCGTCCGGTGGGTATCCACACCCTGCTCATCTCCACCCAGCACACGCCCACCATTGGCGCCATCACAGAAGAGGCGGCGGTGCAAGAGCGCATCCGCGCCGATCTCTGGGAGGCGGTGGTGCAGCCGGTATTTGCCGAGCTGCCCATCAAACCCGACAGCCATACCCGCTTCCTCACCAATCCCACCGGCAAGTTCGTCATCGGCGGCCCGCAGGGGGATGCCGGCTTGACCGGCCGCAAGATCATCGTCGATACCTATGGCGGCTATTCCCGTCATGGGGGCGGGGCCTTCTCCGGCAAGGATCCCACCAAGGTGGATCGCAGCGCCGCCTATGCCGCCCGCTATGTGGCCAAGAACATCGTGGCTGCCGGCCTGGCGCAAAAATGCGAGGTGCAGGTTAGCTATGCTATCGGGGTGGCCCGTCCCATCAACCTTTTGGTGGAAACCTTTGGCACAGGGCGCATCCCCGACGAAGATCTGCTGCGGCTGGTGCAGCGCCATTTTGACCTGAGGCCGGCAGCCATTCTGGCCCAGTTCCAACTGCGAGAGTTACCCCGTCAACGGGGAGGGCGCTTCTATCAAAACGTGGCGGTCTATGGGCACTTCGGGCAAACCCACCTGGATCTGCCCTGGGAGCGCACCGACAAAGCTGCGCTGCTGCGGGAGGAAGCTTTCGCCGGGGCGGCCGCCGTCCTAGCCTAGGCAAGAGTTGGGATCCCCAGGCGGCGACAGAGACGGTTTGGGGGCCCTCGGTTTTGGCTCTGCCAGGGTGGCGACACAGCGGGGCAGCTGGGTAGCCCTGTACTAAGCGCTCCGCGCCGCTGACGCGAGTAGTACGGAGCGGAAAAGCCCGTTCGCGTTAGCGGGACGTAGTCCTTGAGCGACTTGAGTCGCTCGCCAATGCTATGATTACCAATCCCAAGCAAGCACCCACCCCGGTGAAAGACCCGGACAGTGCTGTAAGTCAGCAAGTAAGCGGAACCTTGAGACTTGGTTCCAAGGAACCGTCTAGGGGCGTCTTGACAGCGCCTTTGCGAGTCCGTCTATGGACTGCGTAAGAATCCCCCGACCAAAGTCGGGGGAGTGTCAATCCTATCCCCCATCCCGACAAGCTCTGCTGTGGCGGGAGTACGCCGGAGTTGGTGATGGCAAGGATCCCTGAGGCAAAATTGCAAACTCACCGAGGCTGTCCTTGGGATGGCTGGGCAGGATCCGCAGGGTCGGCAAGCTGCAGCTCCAAAGTTACCAAAAGCTCCGTCCCGCCAGCGCGAGCCGCCGAGGAGGTTGGCGGGGCAGGATGCAAATGAACGAGCAGGTGGCGCAGCTTGGGCGGGAGATCCTGCAACTGATCCAACAACAAGTTTAGAGATATGGCCGATTCTCTGGAAAACAGGGATCCCGCCGGGGCTACGGGTGGCAAAGGAGAACGGGCAAGGGCATCCGCAACCAAAGACCGGATCAGCTCCTGCTGTTCCCGCCACAGGGATTGGCTGATTTCTAGGGGAAAGGTGAGGTGAGGAGCGCCGCGGCGCTGCCAGAGGCGGAGGATCTGTTCCACAGAGGCGGCCTTGTAGCGCCCCTGGTAGAGGGCTTCCAGCAGGGCCGCCGGGATCCAAGAGGCCGGGAACCGCTGGCTCCAGCGCTCCACCCACACCTGGCCGGGCTGCCCCTCCAGCTCAAACCCGTAGCGCTCCAAAAAGGTGGCGGGATCCATCAGGCAGGGCCCAAGGAAACTCAACCCAAGGCTAACCCAGATCCGGCAAGATAAAGGGGAGATAAAGCTTTCCTTCCCGGATCCCGCAAGACGGCTCTCGTCCTAGAATACCGCTATTGGCCTTCCATGCAGGCTCTGTGAAGAGGCTATGAAGCTGCGGTACGGCGAAGACTCAGTGGTCAACGGGCCCCAGCTCCAGCGCTGCCTCCAGAGCACGATCGCTGTCGGGAAATTGCGCCAGCAGCCGCCCTAGAAAGGTGGCATCTCCCGTCAGGCCGTACAGACTCATGAGCACATCCCCGGCATAGCGGCTCTGCGGGAAGCGGGCCAGCAGCTCATTGCCGGCGTAGATCGCCTGGCGGGCATAGCCGTCCCGCAAGGCTTTGGCTTCCAGAAAGTAGCGATCTCCAGGGTCGCTGGGATCCACGTAGTCGGGCAGCGGCGTGTCGAACAAGCTGGCATCTTCGGTCACCCCTGGGGGAAAGCCCGGCAGCGGATAGATGGCTGCCGTCTCGTCGGGAGGGTAGGCGGTGTACTGGCGGTAGAGGATCACCACCTGCCAGTAAAGACTTTTCTCTTGCAAGTGGGCAGGGGCGCTGGGATCCGCCAGCACAGAGCCGAGCAACTCTGCTGCCACAGCATGGTGATTGGCCCGCTGATAGTTGGATAAGGAACCATCAGAAGCAGCCGGTCGGGGCGGTGTCCTTTCCTCGGCATCCAGGCTGAGGCCAGCAGCGCGGTTGCGGTTAAACAGCCACAGGTAGCCATTGCGCCAACCGTCGGCAGCGGCCCAGTGGGCGGCCAGTTGATAGCGCTGCTGGGGGGTGGAGCGGGCTTGCCACCGCCTCAATTCTCGCCAGCGTTTTCGTTGGGCCTGGATTTCCGGATCCAAAGGGGTGCGGCTGCCGGGTTCTGGATCCCAGTCGTAAAGCCAGTAGCTGCCATCCAGCAAGGGGTAGCGCTCCAACACCGCATCCAAAGCCAGATTTTCCGTCAACCGGAGGGCTTGGTCGTAGCGGTGCTCGCGGGCGTAGCGCACCGCCAGCGCATAGCGGACGGCGGCAGCCAGAGGATGATCCCCGTGGCGGTCGAGAAAAGCCTGCAACTCGCCGGGGGTTGCGCCGCTGTCTAGGAGCAAAAGCAGGCGGCGGCGCAAGACGTAGCGCATGTCCCCATCGCCAAAGGGCTCCGCCAGCCAGTTGGCCAAAAGGAGCAGCGCCTCCTCCCGCTTGCTTTGCCACTCCAAGGTGCGCGTCAACCAAAAGAGGGCATCGTCGGCGCCGGGGTGATCCGGGTAGGTGGTCAGCCAAGCCCGCCAAAGGGCCTCTTCTTCTGCCGGGGGGAAAGGCCGCGGGATCGGCTCGCCGGTCTCGGGATTGTGGGGGGAATAGCCAAAATAGCTGCCCCCGCGAATGCGGGCATATTCCCGGCAAGCTTGGGTAAAGCGGGAGTTGGGAAAAGCCTCCGCCAGCTGCAGCAAAACCAAACCATTGCTGATGCCGTGCAGAGCGGCCAAATCCTCGTTGAGAGACCTCTGCAGCAGCGGCTCCCCGACGGGATCCCCCTTGATGTAGAGCAGGGCCGCCGCCAAAAACCGCTGTGGGTCGGCATCATCGGCCACCACACTGCGCAACAACACCTGAGCACCAGGGTTGAGGGTTTCCGGCTCCGCTATCTGCAGCAGAAAAAACTCTCGAGATGAGGGTGGCAAACCTTCATACAGAGGGCGCACCGCCTGCACTGTTGGCTGTTCTAGGAGCAGCACCTGGTCGGCGCGCCCATAAAAATCGATGTAAGAGGTGGTACTCCCCTCAACCCGCTGCCGCACCGCCTGCACCTGGGATAGCGCCCAGGATGGGATCCCTTCCTCCTCATAGGGCAAGACGCTCAAGAGTTTCTTGGCCCGCTGTGGAGGGCTGCTTTCCAAGGCGGGGATCAGCACCCCGTAGACCTGCTCTCGAAAGGGAAATCCTTCTTGGGTGAGCAAGCTGTTGAGCCAGTTGAGATTGAAACTCCACTCCGGGCTATCGGCTTGGATCCCGGCCAAGGCCAGCTCGGTGAGGCGCTGCACCGACTCTGGCCGATCCAGCCCAAACAGCTCGTACTGGGGCGGGATCTCCTGACCGCTGGAGTAGTCGTAGCCCCCGAACAACGCCGCTGGGGCGAAAAACTCAGCCGGATTTTGCCGCAGCCGATCCTCCAACCACCAGCGGCTGTAAGGCAGGCCATGGCTTTGTAAAGTGTAAAAGGCGTAGCTGCGGCGGCTTGGGTCGGCGGATCCCCCCCAGCGGGCTAGCACAGGATAGATCAGAGGAAACCAGCGGTCGCTTGGGCCGGGATCGAACGCTGTCACATCTTCATAGCCGGAGAAAGCGGCGTACCGATAGAGGATCAGATCCCGGTGCATCTGCAGCCGTAGCCGCTGCAGTAGGACGTAGCCCCCCGCTCCCAGCCCCGCCAGGAGGCTGGCGGCGAGGGCCAGCGTTGCCACAGGACGAAGGGGAAAGCGGCGGGACGAGGGCGGGGTATCCGGATTCATAAAACCCAATCCAAGTCCAGGCGGGCGTCCCCACTCTACTCGATTCTTTCCGAGCGCGGATAGAGGGCCTACAGCCATTTCGGGCCGGCCGCTTTCGATCACGGCTGCCGACGTAAACACCACACGGCTCCGGGCACGTCGGTTTCTCCCTCTCGCCGCAGGGTAAAGTTCTGATGATAGACGGGATCCAGCCCTGCCCGTTCTGCCTGCCGCAGCACGTAGGCGGCGGAGTGGGCAGAGCGCCCCGTGGTGGATCCCAGCTCGTAGCCGGGGACGGATCCCTGCTCGACGGTGAAGGCCAAAAGCCCGCCGGGATTGAGCACCCGCCCACAGGCCGGCAAGACCTGGCCCAAATCCCCCAGATAGATGAACACATCTGCCGCCAGGAGCAAGTCGTAGCGCTCTGAATCAAGCCGTGGCCATGGCCTTCGCGGCCTTTAAAATGAGGTAATCTAACATGCCGGTGTTCTCTTCGCCGCGGTAGTTACAAGTGGAGCGCACCAGCCACAGCCCCTTCCGAGCTCGGCAACAGAGGTTGAGCAGCGTGCGAGCCAGGATTTGTTGACGCGCCTGTAGGTCTTGGGCCGCGTCGAAAACCTCCCCATCCCACTCCGGTGTCAGCACACGGCTGTTGTAAAGCACACGCCAGAGAGAACGGGACCAAAGCGGATTGGTGATGTCGAACCAAAACTGGTAATCTGCCTCTAAACCTCGATTGATATAGGCCACCGGCGTCGCCACCACCAGGTAGCGGGAATAGTCGGGCTCAAAGCGTCCGCTGCTGGGGGTTTGTCCCGAGCGGATCATGGCCAAAAAGGCGGCATCCCCTTCGGTAGGGAAGGCCCGGCGAAACCGTTGCGCCGCCTCTATCAGCACGCGCAGCAGCTCCTGATCCTGAGGGGAGGAAATCACCGGGGCCAGGTGATCGGCAAAAAACCGCTGAAAGAAGACGGCCAATGAAGGCCCAGGAGGATAGCCGCGTAGCCAATCGAACAATCGCTGGTAGCGCTCCAGGTTGGCAAACCCCACCCGCTCCGGCTGCCGTACCGCGGTTCGGGAACGCAGAGAACGACCCACCGGATCCCAGGTATCTTGGGCCAACAGGGCTGCCCGGATGGGATCCAGATCCAACACCCAGCTCAACAGCAGCCGCCAGGCCGGCAGGGTGGGAAAAGCGCCCCACTCGGGATGGGCCAATTCCGCTGCCGTCAGCACTGCGCGCACCAACGGGTAGCGGATCAACGCCGGGAAAGGGGCGATCGGCAAGACCTCCGGCAATTGCTCCTGCAGCCTCAGGCTCACCCCCACATCCATACGCGGCAGCAAAACAGCAATGCGAGAGGCCGGGATCCCGGCCCGCAAAAGCTGCCGGATCTCAGCAACCATCCCTTCCACCGCTGTAAACAGAGTCTCTCCCTCCAGCACCTGCACCTTCGGCGGCTCTCCCCCCTTCGGTTCGGGCAGCGAATGCGAAAACTGGGGATCCAGCACCCGCACAATCTGCACCCCCAGCCGAATCATGCCGGCCGAGCCGCGATAGCTCCTCTCCAGAAGCTGAACCCGGGTGTTTTCCATCAAAAAGTCAGCTACCGCCTCCGGGATCCCGGTCAACGAGACACCGCCGCCGAGGGTGTAGCTAAAAAACTGGCTTTGCAGATGGGCTTGCCCTTGCCGGTAAAACTCCAGCGCCACCCCGCAACTGTCTTCCGCCTGATCCACGATCAGGTGATCCCACTCCTGCCAAAACTCCGCCAGCGGCAAGATGTACTCACCAAACAGCCGGATCTGCAAGCCAAAATCCAGGGATCCCAGCCGCAACCCCACCTCCCACAGCCGCTCCACACAACAGCCCATCGCCTGCAAAGCCTCTGCCCGCCCCGGATCCCCCTCCGCCGGCCAGGCCGCTGCCAGCCGGGATCCCACCGCTTCCGCCGCCAAACCCGAAGCCCCCGCAATATAGGCAGCACTGCTGATCTGATCCCAGATCTGGAACTCCTTGAGCCCAACGCCGGCAAAGACTTGCCCATGCCGCGGGCACAAAGCGCAGGCCCGTTGGCAGAGAAATTGAGTCAGATCCTTGGCCAAGGGGATCGGCTCAAACTGAGGGGGCAACTGCGGGAGGCGGGCACACACCTGCGGCCAATGATCGGCCAGAGAGCGCCCCACCCGCTGCAAGAACGTCTCGATCCGCCACGGCCCCACCAAACCCAAGCTGGACTGCTGCAAGCGCCGCAACACCTCATCCGCCTGCCGTTGACTCCGCACCAAAAACAAGATCCGCGCCGGATCGGATCCCGCCTGCAACAAACTCCAATAGCGCTCCACACAAGCCTGGGTCAGCCCACTGCCTGCCCAGCCCAGCACACTTTGGAAGGGATCCCGCCAATGGTTCCTCATTGCTTCCACCGTCATTGGCCTCCCCAACCATTTTCTCGGCAAAAGACTGGACAAATAGGCCTTCGCTTCATTATGATTGGTTTTCGTTGCCAACTAAGCCCACGCGCTTCGGCAACCCAACGTACTGCTATTCCAGATACTGCCTCTTTGCAGGCAAGTCTGAGCAGTTCTAAGTAAAAGCAGTTTGGCGTGTAACTTCAGGCCGAGCTGAGCAGCAGGCCCAGTGCTGTCCAGATTGGCAGGGATCCTAGCCTCTCCCTGCACTGTTTTTTTGCCTGAGCCAGCAGACTTAGCCAGAGTCTGATTTTCCTGCCGTCACGCTGCTGCTCTACGCACCTGGCTGACCCAGCCAAAGGGCTCCGTCTCGACGGCTAGCTGATTGTCGGAGTGAGCCGGTTCTGAGTTGATGAAAACGAGTCGTGCAGGCTCGAGGGGAGGTTCTTGTGGCACTTGGCATCCTTGGCAGAAAAGTCGGCATGACCCAGATCTTCTCTCCAGAAGGGCTGGCCATTCCGGTCACCGTTGTACAGGCCGGGCCTTGCACGGTGACCCAGATCAAAACCCAAGCCACAGATGGCTACAACGCCGTTCAGTTGGGCTACTTGCCCACTGCCGAAAAGCATCTCACGCGGGCGCAGCGGGGCCACCTCAGCAAAGCGGGGGTGGCAGAGCTACTGCGCCACCTGCGGGAGTTTCGGGTTGACCAGCCAGAAGCCTACCAGTTGGGGCAAAAAATTACCGTTGAGATTTTCTCCCCCGGCCAATTGGTGGATGTGGCGGGCACCTCCATCGGGCGAGGGTTTGCCGGCTATCAGAAGCGGCACCACTTCGGCCGTGGCCCCATGTCCCACGGCTCCAAAAACCACCGCCGGCCAGGCTCCATCGGCGCCGGCACAACTCCAGGCCGCGTCTTTCCGGGGATGCGCATGGCAGGGCGGCTGGGAGGTGGCCGAGCCACCACCCGTAAATTGCAATTGGTGCAGGTGGATCCGGAGCGGGATCTGCTGGTGATCAAGGGTTGCGTGCCCGGCGTGGAAGGGGGGCTGCTGGAGATCACCCCTGCTAAGCAGGTGGGCAACAGACGTTAGGCAAAACCAAGGCTGACCGGCATCCGCGAAGACGAGGAAACCATGGCAAGTTGTGTGGTGAAAAATTGGCAAGGGGAAACGGTGGGCAGCGCCGAGCTAAGTCTTAAAGTGGCTCGTCCCGCAACAGCTCCCCACATCCTCTATCTGGCTCTGCGCCGGCAGATGACCAACGCTCGCCAGGGCAACGCCCACACCAAGACCCGAGCCGAAGTGCGGGGTGGCGGTCGCAAGCCTTGGAAGCAGAAAGGTACCGGTCGGGCTCGCGCCGGCTCCATTCGCTCCCCCCTGTGGCGCAAAGGTGGGGTGATCTTCGGCCCCCGCAAGCGGGAGTACAACCTGGCCATGAACCGCAAAGAGCGGCAACTGGCCCTGCGCACCGCTCTGCAAAGCCGGGTGGAAGACCTGATCGTGGTGGAAGATTTCCAGGAGCAGCTCAACCCACCCAAGACCCGCGCCGTGGCCCAAGCTCTGCTGCGCTGGGGAGTGATGGAGGATCAATCAGCTTTGCTCATTGTTGCCGAACGCTCGCAAGCTGTAGAGCGGGCCGTGCGCAACATTGCCCGCGTCAAGCTGATCGGCCTGGATCAGATCAACGTTTTTGATCTGCTCAACGTCGATTGGGTGCTGATCA
This sequence comes from Synechococcus sp. H55.10, assembly GCF_047502715.1. NCBI lineage: Bacteria > Bacillati > Cyanobacteriota > Cyanophyceae > Synechococcales > Synechococcaceae > Synechococcus > Synechococcus sp. H55.10. Next base: position 54,009 of record NZ_JANSJJ010000310.1, on the reverse strand, counting down.
CCACCTCTGCCCTGGAACAGCTCAAGGCCCGCTGGGGATCCGGCGCAGCAACAGAAGCTGTAACCCAAGCCGAAGCCGCCGAAGGTCAAGCTCAGCCAGAAGATCCAAAAGCGCAAGCAGATCAGGCGGATCAAGAAGTTGCTCCAGCAACTCTCCAAGAGCCAACAGATCAGGCTGTAGTCGAGGAAGAGTTGCAGGAGCAGGACAGTGCCCAGCCACCAGCCGTAGAAGAGGCCGAAACAGCCGCAGCAGAGGAGGAAGACGATGACTGAGAGCAAGCGGATCCTGGCCGATATCTTGTTGCGACCCGTCATCACCGAAAAGGCAACCGCTCTGATGGAACAGCGCAAATACGTCTTTGAAGTGATGCCCACCGCCACCAAGCCCCTCATCCGAGCCGCCGTCGAGGAGATGTTCGGAGTGCGGGTCACCTCGGTCAACACCCTAAAGCTGCCCCGCAAGCAACGGCGGGTGGGTCGCTTTGTTGGCTATCGCACCCGTCCCAAGCGAGCCATCGTCACCTTGGCCGAGGGAGATTCCATCACCCTCTTCCCGGATACCTAGACCCTTTGATCCCTTGTTACTAAGCCGCTACCCCTAGTCCTCCACCCCCACCCGAGCCATGGGCATTCGTACTCTCCGACCGTACACCCCCAGCACCCGTCACATGACGGTCTCTGACTTCGAGGAGCTGTCCCGTGACGAGAACGGCAAGCGGCCCAGACCGGAAAAGTCTCTGCTGCAATTTCTTCACCGCAAGAAAGGGCGCAACAACCGCGGCGTCATCACCTGCCGCCACCGGGGCGGCGGCCACAAGCGGCTTTATCGCATCATCGACTTCCGCCGCGACAAACGCGGGATCCCGGCCACCGTCAAAACGGTGGAGTACGATCCCAACCGCAGTGCCCACATCTGCCTGGTGGAATACGAAGACGGTGAGAAACGCTACATCCTCGCTCCCCGTAACCTACAGGTGGGATCCACCATCATGGCCGGGCCTGAGGCCCCCTTTGAGATCGGCAATGCCATGCCTTTAGAGCGGATCCCGTTGGGAACGGTGGTTCACAATGTGGAGCTGTATCCCGGTCGCGGCGGGCAGATCGTTCGCGCTGCCGGGGCTGGAGCTCAAGTGGTGGCCAGAGAGGGCAAATATGTCTCCCTTAAGCTGCCCTCTGGCGAAGTCCGCATGATCCGCGGCGAGTGCTACGCCACCATCGGCCAACTGGGCAACGTCGACCACAACAACCTCAGCCTGGGCAAGGCCGGTCGCAGCCGTTGGTTGGGGCGCCGTCCCCACGTGCGTGGCTCGGTGATGAACCCCGTTGATCACCCCCACGGCGGCGGGGAAGGAAAAGCACCCATCGGTCGCAGTACCCCTGTCACCCCTTGGGGCAAGCCCACCCTGGGCTACAAAACTCGTAAGCGCAACAAGCCCAGCAACAAGTTCATCGTGCGCGGTCGCCGTCGTGGAGGTCGTCGCGACAGAGGTGGGAGAGCCGCTCAATAGCAATCTGCTGGCCATCCGTATCCTCAAGCGTTTTCGAGGCTGAATTGCTTGTCAAACTGTCGAGGTTCTTATGGGACGTTCGCTAAAAAAGGGCCCCTTTGTGGATGCCAAGCTTCTTCTCAAGGTGGAGAAGATGAATGAGCGCAACGAGAAGCACATGATCAAAACCTGGTCGCGGGCCAGCACCATCCTGCCGGTGATGATCGGCCACACCATTGCCGTGCACAACGGCAAGCAACACGTGCCCATCTACATCACCGATCAGATGGTGGGCCACAAGCTGGGCGAGTTTGTTCCCACCCGTACCTTCCGCGGCCATGCGGGTAGCGACAAAAAAGCATCTCGCCGTTAACTGAGCGGCTGATAAGGAGAGCGATCTAGTAGGAGAGCGTTATGGCTGATTCATCATCGGATATTAAAGCGGTAGCCCGCTACATCCGCATGTCCCCCTTCAAAGTGCGGCGGGTGCTGAACCAGATCCGAGGGCGCACCTATGCCGACGCCCTGATCCTGTTGGAGTTCATGCCCTACGCTGCTTGTGAGCCGGTGCGCAAGGTGCTGCGCTCGGCGGTGGCCAATGCGGAACACAACAGCGGCCTGGATCCGCGGGATCTGGTGATCAGCCAAGCCTACGCCGATCAGGGGCCTGTGCTGAAGCGGTTTCGCCCCCGCGCTCAAGGTCGGGCCTACCCCATTCGCAAGCGCACCTGTCACATCACCATCGCCGTCCGGCCTATAGAAGAAGCTGGAGCAGCAACAACTTCCTAACCTTCCCTATTCCCAGACCTCTACCCCTCAACCGACAACACCATGGGACAGAAGATCCACCCCACCGGTTTCCGCCTCGGCGTGATCAAAGAACATCGCAGCCGCTGGTTTGCCGATCCGGCCCGCTACCCGGCCTTGTTGCAGGAGGACGATCAGATCCGCGCCTACCTGACCAAGCAGTTGAGCAGTGCCGGCCTGGCCGACATCCAGATTGAGCGTAAGGCGGATCAAATTGACCTCGAGATCCGCGCTGCTCGCCCTGGGGTGGTGGTGGGTCGGGGAGGATCCGGCTTAGAGACTTTGCGCCAAGGCCTACAAAAAGAGCTGAGCTCACGAGGTGGCGGCGAACGAACCATCCGCATCAACGTTGTGGAAGTTACCCGTGCCGATGCCGAAGCAGCTTTGCTGGCGGAAAGTATTGCCCAACAGCTGGAACGGCGGATTGCTTTTCGCCGCATCGTGCGCCAGGTCATCCAGCGGGCGCAGCGGGCCGGTGTACAAGGGATCAAAATCCAAATTGCCGGTCGCCTCAACGGGGCCGAGATCGCCCGCACCGAATGGACGCGGGAGGGGCGGATCCCTTTGCACACCCTGCGGGCCGACATCGACTACGCCGAGCACCTCGCCCGCACCACCTTCGGCATCATCGGGGTCAAAGTTTGGGTCTTTAAAGGAGAAGTTCTGCCCGGGCAGGAACGTCCCGAACAAAAGGTTCCCCTGCAACAGCCCAAACGCCGGCAGCAGCGGCGGCGGCCCACCTTTGAAGATCGCTCGGCAACAGCAGAGACTTGAGCGTCGGCTAGGGATCCCATCGGTTCGCCAATGATTGAGGAACGGCTATGTTAAGCCCCAAACGCACCAAATACCGTAAGCAACAGCGCGGGCGCATGAAAGGCAAAGCGACCCGCGGCAACCGCATCAACTTTGGGGAATACGGCCTTGTAGCCCTAGAACCCGCCTGGATTACGGCTCGGCAGATCGAAGCCAGCCGTCGGGCCATGACGCGCTACGTCCGGCGAGGCGGCCAAATCTGGATCCGCATCTTTCCCGACAAGCCTGTTACCCAACGGCCTGCCGAAACCCGCATGGGATCCGGCAAAGGCAACCCCGAGTATTGGGTTTGCGTCGTCAAGCCAGGCCGCATCCTCTTTGAGATGGGAGGAGTGCCTGAAGCCACGGCTCGAGAGGCCATGCGCCTGGCCGCCCAAAAGCTGCCGATCAAAGTCAAGTTTGTAACCAAAGCCGACTTTGAGAAGCCGGAACCTGCCCAGGAAGCAGTTCCGGAAACCCCAGAACCGGTAGCTAGCCCTACCTGAGGGAGGAGAGTCAACCATGCCCATGCCCAAAATTGCCGATGCCCGTGCCCTATCGGACGAGGAACTGAGCCAGGAGATCTACGCCGTCAAAAAAGAGCTGTTCGAGCTGCGTTTGCAGCAGGCCACGCGGCAGTTGAACCAGCCCCACCTCATTCGCCTGCGCAAACACAAGCTGGCTCAACTGCTGACCGTTGAATCCGAGCGCAAACGCGGCAAGTTCTTGCCCTCAACTCAGACCCAGAAGGAGGAGTAATGCCTGCTCGCGAAAAGATCGGCGTTGTTGTCAGCAACAAGATGCAAAAGACGGTGGTTGTTGCCGTGGAAAACCGGGTTGCCCACCCCAAATACGGCAAAATCGTCGTCAAAACCAAAAAGTTTAAAGCCCACGACGAGGAGAACCGCTGCCAAGAAGGGGATCTGGTGCGCATCACCGAAACCCGTCCCCTCAGCCGCACCAAGCGTTGGCAAGTGGCCGAAATCTTACGGGAGGTGAAGAAACTATGATTCAGCAGCAAACCATGCTGACGGTTGCCGATAACACCGGCGCCCGCAAGATGATGTGTATTCGCGTGTTGGGCAGCAGTGGCCGCCGCTACGCCAGCTTGGGCGATGTGATTATCGGCGTCGTCAAAGATGCCCTGCCCAACATGCCCGTCAAAAAATCTGACGTCGTCAAGGCCGTGGTCATCCGCACCGTCGATACCGTACGTCGCCCTGACGGCATGTGCATCCGCTTCGACGACAACGCCGCCGTGATCATCAACAACGACGGTAACCCCCGTGGGACTCGTGTTTTCGGCCCTGTGGCTCGCGAGCTGCGGGAGAAAAACTTCACCAAGATCATCTCCCTTGCTCCGGAGGTACTCTAGATGGCCCGCCCCCTCAAGCCCAGCCAAATTCGGCGCTTAATCCGGCAACCCGGCATTCGCAAGCACCGCAACAGCCTGCGCTACAAAATGCGCATCAAGCAGGGGGATACCGTGCAGGTGATCTCCGGCGATGACAAAGGCAAAATCGGCGAGGTGCTGCGGGTTTTTCCCGAGCGCAACATGGTTGTGGTGGAAGGAGTCAACATCGTCACCTACCACCGCAAGCCGCAGCGAGAAGGGGAAAGTGGCCGAATTGAGACCAAAGAAGCCCCGATCCACGCCTGCAAGGTGATGCTCTATTCCAAGAAGCAGGAGGTGGCCAGCCGCATCCGCTATCAAATCACCGCCGATGGCCGCAAAGTCCGCGTCCTCAAGAAAACCGGCGAGATCCTCGACTAAACGTCCCTTGAAGTTGATAGGGCTCTGACCCAGCCCAGAGCCACAAGGAGAAGCCACCATGCCTCAACGCCTGCAAATCCACTACAACACCGTCATCGTCCCCAAGCTGCAAAAAGAGTTGGGCTACACCAACATCCATCAGGTGCCCCGCCTGGAGAAGATCGTCATCAACCGCGGCTTAGGGGAAGCCTCCCAAAATGCCAAAGCTCTGGAGTCCTCCATTGCCGAGATCAGCGCCATCACCGGCCAGCGTCCGGTGATCACCCGCGCCAGAAAGGCCATCGCCAGCTTCAAAATCCGCAAGGGCATGCCGGTTGGCCTGATGGTAACCCTAAGGCGGGAGCGCATGTATGCATTTTTGGATCGCTTGATCAATGTTGCCCTGCCCCGTATCCGCGACTTCCGCGGCATCAGCCCCAAAGCCTTCGACGGACGCGGCAACTACACCCTTGGCATTCGTGAACAACTGATCTTTCCGGAAATTAACTACGACTCTGTAGATCAGCTGCGAGGTATGGATATCTCCATCGTGACCACTGCTAAAACCGATGAAGAAGGCCGTGCCCTGCTCAAGGCGTTTGGCATGCCCTTTGCTTCTTAGGTTTGCCTATCCTGAGTTTTCTTGATCGATCTTCCGAGGAGCACTGACCCACCGATGGCCCACACCAACGACACGATCGCCGACATGCTCACCCGCATTCGCAATGCCACCCTGGCTCGGCACGAGTCGGTGGCAGTTCCGGCCACGCGCATGACCCGCAGCATCGCTCGCGTTCTTCATGAAGAAGGGTTCGTCAGCGAATGGAAAGAGGAAGGAGAAGGGATCCAAGCCCGCGTGGTGTTGCGGTTGAAGTATAAAGGCAAAGGGCGCAACTGCAGGCCCATCATCAACGGCTTAAAGCGAGTGAGCCGGCCGGGCCTGCGGGTTTACCGCAGCCACAAAGAGCTGCCCCGCGTATTGGGCGGAATTGGGATTGCCATCATCTCTACTTCCAACGGCATCATGACCGATCGGGAGGCTCGCAAACAGGGCATTGGTGGCGAAGTACTCTGTTTTGTCTACTAGGTTCTCAGTTTTCTCTTGTCAGGAGTTTTTCCCATGTCTCGCATCGGTAGACGCCCCATCGCCCTTCCTGCCAAGGTGGAGATCCAGATCGACGGCCAGCACATTGCGGTGAAAGGCCCGAAAGGACAACTATCCCGCAGCTTGCCCCCCCTGATCACCGTCCGGCAAGACGCTCAGATGCTCACGGTCAGCCGGCTCAACGATTCCCGTCCCGCCCGCCAACTGCACGGCCTCTGCCGCACCCTGGTGGCCAACATGGTAGATGGGGTATCGAAGGGATTTGAGCGGCGGCTGGAGCTGGTAGGTGTCGGTTACCGCGCTTCCACCCAAGGCAGCAAGTTGGTCTTGAACGTCGGCTACAGCCACCCGGTGGAGATCCCCTTTCCCCCCGGCATCCAAATGGCCGTTGAAGGAAACAACATCGTTGTCGTCTCAGGTATGGATAAAGAACTGGTGGGCAACACTGCCGCCCGCATTCGGGCCGTCCGGCCCCCAGAGCCCTACAAGGGAAAAGGGATCCGTTATCTGGGAGAACAAGTTCGCCGTAAGGCAGGTAAATCGGGCAAAGCCAAGAAGTAAATAGCCTATGAAAACCAACCGCAAAATCACCACCCAACGTCGCCATCGCCGCATTCGCCGCAAGGTCTTTGGCACTGCCGAGCGGCCTCGCCTGGCTGTGTTTCGCTCCCATCGACACATCTACGCCCAGGTGATCGACGATGTAGCTCAGCATACCCTAACCTCTGCCTCCACCCTGGACACGGAGCTGCGTGAAAAATTCAAAGAGACCGGGACGGCCACCCAAGAGGCGGCTGCCTTGGTGGGCCGCTCAGTTGCCGAGCGGGCCTTGCAAATGGGTATTTCTCGCGTGGTTTTCGATCGGGGGGGCAAGCTTTATCACGGGCGCGTTCAAGCGCTGGCAGAGGCTGCCCGAGAGGCGGGGTTACAGTTCTAGCTACTGAGGAAAAGGCACATGGCTGAGCAGAGAGAACGTCGCAGAAGCAAAAAAAGCCGCGAAGAGCAACCCACCGAGTGGCAAGAACGGGTTATCCAGATTCGGCGCGTCACCAAGGTGGTCAAGGGCGGCAAAAAACTGAGCTTTCGCGCGGTGGTGGTGGTCGGCAACGAGCGCGGCCAAGTTGGAGTCGGCGTGGGCAAAGCCAACGACGTGATCGGGGCCGTGCGCAAGGGAGTGGTGGACGGCAAAAAGCACCTCATTGAAGTTCCCCTCACCAAAGGATTGTCCGTCCCCCATCCCATGCGGGGGGCAGGTGGCGGTGCCGCCGTCTTGGTGATGCCAGCAGCTCCCGGCACAGGCGTCATCGCCGGGGGAGCGGTGCGCACCGTTCTGGAGTTGGCAGGTGTACGCAACAGCTTGGCCAAGCAACTGGGATCCAGCAACCCCCTCAACAATGCCCGTGCCACCATTGATGCGCTGCGGCGGATGCGAACCTTTGAACAGGTGGCTCAAGATCGAGATATCGATGTGCGCCGCCTATTCAGCAAGTGATGAACCCATGATATAGAGCAAGGGAGCTGGAAGCCATGCGACTGGAAGACATTCGACCTCAAGCAGGTTCGAGGCGGCGGCGGCGGCGCCTGGGCCGTGGCGTTGCTGCCGGGCAGGGAGCCTCCTGTGGCAAGGGGATGCGAGGGCAGAAGGCCCGCAAGGGAGGCAGCACGCGACCCGGCTTTGAAGGCGGCCAGACCCCTCTTTATCGGCGTTTGCCCAAGCTTAAACATTTCCCCCGCTACACCCGGCGTCTGGAGTACACGCTGATCAACCTGCGCGCCTTGACAGAGCTGCCTGCCGGCAGCGAGGTTAGCCTGGAAAGTCTGATGGAACGGGGGATCGTGACCACCAACGATGGCCCGCTGAAGATCTTGGGAGATGGGGAAATCGGCGTGCCCCTGACGATCAGGGCGGCTGCCATCACCCCCTCAGCCCAAGCCAAGATCGAGGCAGCCGGCGGCCGGGTCGAGCTTGTGGGATCCCAAGCCGCCGGCTCCTAGATGGGCCGAGGTTGGCAGCATTTCATTTTGCCGACTTCCCCAGCGGAAGCGTAGAGTGGTAAGTAGCTCACCTGGCCCTTTGCTCCTGCGAGGTTTTCTTTACCTATGGCTGACACACGAGGCTCTGCTCCCTCCGCCCAAGAGACCTTCATGCAGATGGCGATGGCCTCTGGCCTGCGCAGCCGTCTGTTGCTGACCCTAGGACTGTTGTTGTTGGTGCGGCTGGGCATCTACATTCCGATCCCCAGCATTGACCGGGCCCGCTTTGCCGCCGAGGCCGCCAACAGCCCAGTGTTCGGCTTTCTGGATATCTTCTCCGGAGGCGGTATCTCTGCCCTCGGGATCTTCGCCCTTGGGATCCTGCCCTTCATCAACGCTTCCATCATCATGCAACTGCTGGTCTCGGCCATTCCGGCCCTGGAGAACCTGCAGAAAAACGAGGGAGAACAGGGGCGGCGACAGATTTCTCAGTACACCCGCTACGTTACTTTGATTTGGGCCATCATCCAGGGCATCGGCATCTCCTTCTGGGTGCGGGAGTTTGCCAACACCACCAATGAGCTGGCCTTTATGGCCTCCACCACCTTGGCTCTGGCGGCGGGATCCATGTTCGTCATGTGGTTGGGGGAAATGATCACGGAAAAGGGGGTGGGCAGTGGCCCGTCGCTGCTGATCTTTGTCAACATCGTGGCCACGCTGCCCCGCGCCCTGGGCCAGACCATCAGCTTGGCCCGCGCCGATAGCAGCACCATCGGCGGCATCTTGCTGTTGACGGCTATCTTTTTGGCCACCATTGTCGGTATTGTCTTTGTCCAAGAGGGCAGCCGCAAGATCCCGATCGTCTACGCCAAGCGCCAGGTGGGCAACAAACTATTCCGCGAGCAGAAGAGCTACCTGCCCCTGCGGCTAAACCAAGGGGGGGTGATGCCGATCATCTTCGCCTACTCGGTGATGTCTCTGCCCTTGGCTTTGGCTCAGTACACCCAGAACCTAACGTTGGTGCAGGTGGCCAACTTTTTATCTCCCACCTCCTGGTTTTACATTCCCTTCTATTTCGTGCTGATCCTTTTCTTCAGCTACTTCTATGCTTCCTTGATCATCAACCCGGTGGATCTGGCGCAAAACTTGAAGAAGATGGGGGCCAGTATTCCAGGGGTGCGACCGGGCAAGGCTACGGCTGAATACATCGAAGGGATCCTCAACCGGCTGACGCTGCTGGGAGCCCTATTCTTGTGTGCGGTGGCCATCATCCCGACGACGGTGGAGCGGGCGACCGGCATCACCACTTTCCAAGGTTTGGGGGCGACTTCGCTGCTGATTTTGGTGGGGGTGGCGATCGAGACCTCCAAACAAATCCAGACCTATGTCATCTCACAACGCTACGAAGGGATGGTCAAGCAGTAGTGCCGAGGTTGATCTTTTTGGGGCCGCCGGGGGCGGGCAAGGGTACACAGGCGGAGCGGCTGGCGGCCATCTACCACACGCCCAAAATTTCCACAGGCGATCTGCTGCGGGCAGAGGTGAAGGCCCAGACCCCGCTGGGATGCCAGGCCAAAGTATACATGGACGCGGGAGAGCTGGTGCCCGATGAGGTGTTGATCGGGATGGTCAGAGGCCAGTTGCAGCAGTCTCCAGAGCAGGGTTGGATCCTGGACGGATTTCCTCGCACCCTAGCCCAGGCGGAAGCCCTGGAAGAGCTGCTGCGCGAGCTGGGGCAAGATTACGACTGCGTCCTCAACTTGGATGTGCCGGACGAAGTGGTGGTGGCCCGTCTGTTGGCCCGGGGCAAGGAACAGGGGCGCAGCGATGATGCGGATCCCTCGGTGATTCTCAAGCGTTTGGAGGTCTATCGGCAGCAGACGGCTCCCCTGATCGATTTTTATGCGGCCAAGGGGCGCTTGCAGCGAGTCAACGGCAACCAGCCGATGGAATCCGTACAAGAACATCTGCAGGCTCTTTTGGACGGCTTCAGGAGGACAGCGTGATCAGACCAGGAGCTGAGAAGCAGCGGCGGGGCATGCAGCTCATCGAGATCAAATCTCGCCGCGAAGTGGAAAAAATGCGGCGGGCCGGGCGGGTGGTGGCCCAAGTGTTGCAGGAGATCGCCGAGCGCTTAGAGCCAGGCTGGACGACGGCAGATATCGATGCCTACGCCGAGCGACGGGTGGCCGAACTGAACGCTCTGCCCAGCTTCAAAGGCTACTACGGCTTCCCGGCCTGCGTCTGTGTCAGCATTAACCACGAGGTGGTGCACGGGATCCCCAGTCCCCGCAAAGTGGTGCAGCCGGGAGATGTGGTCAAGGTGGATTTCGGCGCCGTTGTGGAGGGCTGGCATGCGGATTCTTGCCTCAGCATCGGCCTAGAACCCCTGAGCGATGCAGCCCGGGATCTGATCGATACTGCGGCCAAAGCCTTGCAGACGGGCATCGACCAGGTGCGCCACGGCGTCTGGCTGCAGGATGTTTCGGGTGCCATTGAAGATTACATCGAGGGGCGGGGCTATTCTGTGGTGAAGCAGTATGTCGGTCACGGGGTGGGGCGCAACCTGCACGAAGAGCCGCAATTCCCCAACTATCGCACCCGCGATCTGCCCAATCCCAAGCTGCGCTCCGGCATGACGGTGGCCATTGAGCCCATGGTGAATGCAGGAGGAGAGGCCACCCGTGTGTTGTCGGATGGGTGGACGGTGGTGACGGTGGATGGCGCTTGGTCGGCTCAGTTCGAGCACACGGTCTTGGTCACCGAATCGGGAGCAGAGATTTTGACCGATCGCACGCCTTTTCAGTCCTAAACTAACCAACCCCGATACGGAGCGGGCTTTGGGTAGCCCTGCAGTTGGCAAGCCAACAGCCCGGGCCCCTCTCTCCCCGTATAGGGGGGGAGGGGTCGAGACGGTATAGGGACGGGCTCCTGCGGTTTCTAGCTGAAGGATCCCCTAGTGAAGGACTGCAACAGCTAGGATAGAAGAGGTGGAGTATTTTTTCACTTCTTAACAGCGCGTGTCGTCGCGGCTGTGAGGAGTGGGTTGCTCACTGTGTCGTTTTTTGGGAGGTCTCCTTGTCTAAGGAAGATGCCATTGAAATGGAAGGGGTCGTCACAGAGTCCCTGCCCAACGCCATGTTCCGGGTGGATCTGGATAACGGCTTCAACGTGCTCGCTCATATCTCCGGCAAGATTCGCCGTAACTACATCAAGATCCTGCCCGGAGATCGGGTCAAGGTGGAGCTCAGCCCTTATGACCTCAACAAAGGGCGCATCACCTACCGCCTCAAGAAAAAGTAGGATCCCCGGCGGGGGTTGCTGCTCATGAAGGAGCTGAGCCAAGTTTTCAAGACCGGTCTTTGGGTTGCAGCCGGCGGGGTGGGCGCTCTGGCCGTTCTCAACGCCTGGATTGCTTCTCGCACCCAGCCTTTGCCCAGCCTGTTGCCGGGAGAGGAGAGGCACCACTTTTGGCGGGGCCATCGCCTGTTTTACAAAGTGGCGGGATCCGGCCAGCCCTTGTTGCTGCTGCACGGCATCGGGGCCGGCTCTTCCAGCTACGAGTTCCGCGCCATCATGGCGGAGCTGAGCCAGCACTATCAGGTTTATGCTTTGGATTGGTTGGGTTGGGGCAACTCGGAGCGCCCCGATCTGGAGTACACCGGTTATCTCTACGCCGAGCTGATCAGGGATTTTGTTCGGCAGGTGATCGGGCGGCCCTGCCACGCCATCGCCAATTCCCTCTCGGCAGGATTTGTGCTGCGCTCGGCCCGGCTGCAACCTCAGCAGTGGCAGAAGCTGCTGCTCATCGCCCCCCTGGGAGACAACAGCCTTATCCCCCCGGCGCTGGGGATCCCTTTGGCCGAGGCCCTCTACGGCTTCCTCAGCCTGCCTGTGTTGGGGTTAGCCTTTTACAACGGCATCACCGCCCCCTGGAATATACGTCTGTTTACGGAGCAGAGCCTGTTCTCGCCGGGGTATGCTCTGGAGGAGGCGGTGGTGGATTACTACTATCAGGCGGCTCACCAGGCGGGGGCCCAATTTGCCCCCCGTTCTTTTTTGACCGGCAAACTCAATTTGCCCATTCAAGACGACTTTCGCGTTGTGGCCAAACCCATGGCTTTGGTTTGGGGGGAACAGAACCGCCTTACCGGCCTTGAGCAGGTGGAGCGGTATCGCGCTCTGCGGCCAGAGGTGCCGGTTTACCGATTGCCGGGAGCTGCTTTCCCCCACATCGAAGCGCCGCAAGCTTTTTTATCGGTGGCTTTGCGCTTTTTAGCCGAGGCCGATCCTGCCCTGCCGGGATAGACCTCAACGCCCCAGGCGTCGCATCCGTTGGGGATGGGATACGTTCCGCCATCAGGTGGGCTCGCCGGACTTGTCTTCCCAGGGGTCGATATCCGTGGGCGTAGAGGGGGGAGGAGTGGGCTCGGGAGGAGAAGGAGGAGCTTCCTCTTTGGCGTACTCTTGCTCCCATTCCGGTTGTTCAGAGACAGGAGGCGGCTCGGGCCGACGGGGAGGCGTCGCCTCGCTCTGAGGTTCCGGCTCTGCTTCGGCGTAGGGGTCTTCTTCTGCGCCCTCCTCGTACTCCTCCTCGTATTCTTCTTCGTAGTCTTCCTCAACAGCGTAACCCTCGACCGCACTGGGCAGGGCAGGGGCAGGACTGACTCCGGATTCCCAAGGAGGCTTGCCGAGTCCCAGGGTTTCCAAGATTCCCTTGGCCAGTTGGGTCAGGCGGGTTTCGGCGCCATCGGCAACAATGAGGCGCTCGCCGCCAACCGAGACGATCTCATCAGCCGGAAGCAAATAGGTGCTGAGGATAAAGCCGGGCAAAAAGGTGAGGCCAAGGTTGGAGAGGATTAAACCCGTGATCAGGCCGGAGACGGAGTTAAATTGAAAATCTTTGACCTTGCCGAGGCGGATCCCTTCTTCCGTAACCACCTCGCTGCCAACCACCCGGCTCAGGCCTTCCAAATCCAAGTCGTCGAAAACCTCATCGTTGGGGACGAGGATGGCATCCTGGCCCAAGGCCGTCACTTGCCGCAGCTCCAGCAACCGTGGGGATCCGGCAAAGGCTTTCTCCAGCACCCCCAGCACCAGCACTTGCTTGGCTTCCAGATCTGCCCAAACTTCGCTAACTACTCCGAGCCGGGCCGCATTGACCTGGCTGATCACCTGCGTTCCCAGAACCTGTGACCGCCGACGAACCTCTGATCGCACCAGCGCAACAGATCCTTTCCCAGTCGTCATGGTGGTTTCCCTGTCGTAAGTCAAAATGTTCGCGTCGTTGGGCTGCGCGTCTGGCGCAGATTGCCAGAATCAAGTTAATAGTACCATTGCCTGTCTCCTCCCTCGCGGGCTGCCCAGATGGGATCCCGGCCAATTGCCTCGCTCCAGGCCAAAAACCGCTCCGCCATGGCCTGCAGGGAATAGCGCTGTTCTGCATGGTGTCGGCAGCGGCTGCGGTCGATGCGATCCAAGTTTTCTACAGCCCTGGCCAAGGCCGCCACGTCGTCTGGATCCACCACCCAGCCGGTTTCGCCATTGCCAACGATTTCCGCCGGGCCCCCGCGCCGGTAGGTGATCACCGGCACGCCACAAGCCAAAGCCTCCACTGCCACCAGGCCAAAGGCTTCCACCCACTTGGGGGTCATGACCAAGGCGGAGCATTGCCCTAAAATTCGCTGCATTTGCGATGTGGGCAGAAACCCTCGGTAATCCAGTTGGGCCTGTGGGTACTGTTCCTGGATCTGCTGCCAGTAGCTTGGCTCTTGCAGGTGGCCCAGGAGCACCACCGATCTTCCCGTCTTCTCGGCCAGGGCAGCACAGTCTTCCAGGCCCTTTTCCGGAGCAATGCGGCCAATCCAACACAGGGATCCGTTCCCTTCGGGCACAAAGTCGTAGCGGCTGAGATCAACGCCGCAGGGCAGATAGACAAAGGGATCCCGACCTGCCGCCATCTGGGCGCGGGCAAAGGCAAAGGTCTGGGCTTGGGCTCGCGAGTGCACCGCCAGCCGGCCAGGGTAGGTCTGCGCAATGTGCTCCAAGGCCTGATCGACGGCGTCGCTGAGGGATCCCATGCTGACGATGTGGGCCACCGGGGTGCGGAAAAAATCCGTCAAATAAAACGACAGCCAATCGTAGCTCCAGTTCACAATCAGATCGAACTGGTCTTGCAGTTGGGCAGCCCGCTGCCACAGATTGGCCAGCAGAGAGGGGGTGTGGATCTGAACCGGCTGGTCGCGACGCTGGCTTTGCGCATAGGTCGGGGGAAGGCCGGTTACCGCCTCGATCACCTCCACCGGCAATGCGTCGATTTGGGATCCCTCGGGGGCCAACACCCGCACCTGGGATCCCATCTGCAGCAAGACACGGGTCAGGTTGGCAAGATTGAGCTCCACGCCGCCGCCAGCCCCCGATCCGAGCGGGCCAACGGGGGTGGAGACAAACAAATAGCGCAAGTAGCAACGCTCCCTGGGTGGCCTCATTGGCTCAGCCCATTACCTGCTTTTGCAGAAAGCTGGCTACCCGCCTAGGATTGGCTTTTGGCTACGAAAATCTCCTCCTTCTCCACCTTAACTTTGTAAGCGGTCAGGTCGGCCTTGGCCGGGCCCCGGGTACGGCTGCCATCGACAGCAAAGGCCGAGCCATGACAAGGGCAGACAAAGTTCTCCCCCCGCCAGTCCACGTCACACCCGGCATGGGGACAAGCGGCATCCAGAGCCAGGAAAGAGTCTTCTTTTTGGGGATCCTTGACCAACCAGAGGGTGGCGGTGTTCTTTCCAAAGGCGTTTTCCACTTTGAAGGGGCCATCTTTGAAATCGGCGAGGTTGGCCACTTTCACAAACTCTGGTTCAGGAGCCTTGGTTTCCCGGGCAAGGGCAAAACGGCGCCGGGCCAAGGCCGGTAACAAACCCGCCAGCGAGCCGAAACCGAGAGCCAACCAGCGAAGAAAACCGCGACGATTGTTGTACATGGCTATGTGTCCCTAAATATCTGCCAAATGTCGGTCGTGGGCCAGCAACAGCCTGCCCCGCAAGGGATCCCAATGCAAGTGCTGCCCTTAATATTTTGTTACGCCAAGACAGTTTCGGCCAGAGCTGAGCCCCATTTTTTCTGGCCAAAGTCCGCAGCAGGCATCTGGGTTGCTTCAATCTGTTGGCGCCGATTGCGGTAGCGAGGCGGAGTCCGGCAGATGGGTGGAGCTCTGGTCTGCCCTGCTCTCCAATCTGAGCAAGGGGAGCGTCCGGGATCCCTGCCAAGGATCCAACACATCCCGAATCAGCACCTCTTGGATCCACACCTGCAGGATGGCTGCCAAGGGCACAGCCAAAAACAGGCCCAGCACCCCGAAGAAAAAGGCCGAGGTAATTTGGGCCACCAAAGTCAGAGCCGGCAAAAGCGACACCTGCCGCGACATGACGATGGGGGTGAAGACGCTGCTTTCCAACTGTTGGATGAAGATGTAGAGCCCCAGCACCGCCAGCGATTTCCAGGGGGCATCGGTGAGGGCCACCAGCATGGGGGCGACCACGCTCAAGGTGGGGCCGATGTTGGGGATGAAATTAAACAGTCCCGCCAGCACGGCATTGGCCAAGATTAAAGGCACGCCCAAAATCCACAGCCCAATGCCGCTCAGCAGCATCACCAGGCTGCTGGTGAAGAGGATCCCCACCAGCCACCCTCGCAGCGCCAGCTCGCAGCGCTTGAGGATGTAGCGGACGCGGGGGCGGTAAAAGGCGGGGAAAACCGAGACAAAGGCGCGGCTGTAGGCCTGGGGATCCACCAACAGCAGGATGGTGAGGATGATGACAAACAACAGATTGAGCAGGGTGGCAAAGAAGGCGGTGAAGGACTGGGAGAAAAAGTCCCGCACCTGGCGCACCAACTCAGTGGCCTGGGGCACGAGGCTATTGGCCAACTCCCGCAGCGTCGGCAGCTCGATATCCGTCGGCAACGAGAGGATGAGGCTCTCAAATAGCCGCTGCGCCTGCACGATCCCGGCGGGCAC
Source organism: Synechococcus sp. H55.10 (assembly GCF_047502715.1). Classification (NCBI taxonomy): domain Bacteria; kingdom Bacillati; phylum Cyanobacteriota; class Cyanophyceae; order Synechococcales; family Synechococcaceae; genus Synechococcus; species Synechococcus sp. H55.10. The sequence continues at coordinate 38,081 of NZ_JANSJJ010000310.1, read as the reverse complement.
CCCATCGGTAAACAGCCGCCGCAACTGATCCGCCAGGGGAGGCACTACGATCAGCCCCACCAGAATCGCCCCCACCAGAACCGTCAAACCGGTGATGAGGAGCGAGGGGCCGCGGCGAAAGCCGTAGCGCTGCGGGATCTGAGCCAGGGTGTCCAAAGCTACTGCCAAGACGATGGCCGCAAACACCAATAGCAGGATCTGCCGGATCTGCCAGAGCAGAACCAACAGGCCCAGCAGCGCTGCCAGCCCCAGCCAATGGGCGAAGGTCACCGCAGCTCACCTCCTCTCTCGTCCTGTCGTCGCCTATTCTAGATGGGATCCCGAGCATTCCCATGGGGAAGCGCCGTATGCGCGATCTGGATCCGCAAGCAATGGCTCTGGCCTTTGATGGCCTCGACTTCGGGACAGAATCCTTTCCTGCCGAGGAAGTCCCTCTCCTCTCGGTGGGGGGAGTGTCCGGCTACTTGAAGTCGCTGCTGGCCGGGGATCCCTACTTGGCCAGGCTGTGGGTGGTTGGAGAAGTCTCCAGTTGCCAGTGCAACCGCAACGGCCACCTGTTTCTGACCTTGGTGGATCCGGAAAGCGGCGATGTCCTCAAGGGGGTTGTGTGGCAAAGCCAGACTGCCCGGCTCAGCTTCTGGCCGGAAGTGGGGCAACAGGTGCTTGCGCTGGGGCAAATCGGCATCTACAGCGGCGGCAGCTACTATCGCCTTGTTATCTGGCAACTGCTGCCGGCGGGCGAGGGGCTGTTGGCGTGGCGCTTGCAGCAGCTCAAGGCCCGCCTGGCTGCCGAGGGCCTGTTCGACAACCAGCGGCCTCTACCTACCCACCCTCAGTGCATTGCCGTCGTCAGCTCTCCCGACGCCGCCGGCTGGGGCGATATCCGCCGCACCCTCAACCAGCGCTACCCCGGGCTGCGGGTGCTGTTTTCGCCGGCCCAGGTGCAAGGGGAAGCGGCCCCGGAGTCGATTGTGCGGGCCATTCGCCGGGTGGCACGGGATGGGCGGGCGGAAGTGCTGCTGATTGCTCGAGGGGGTGGATCCGGCGAGGATTTGGCTTGCTTCGACGATGAGCGGGTGGTGCGGGCCATTGCCGAGTGCCCTATTCCGGTGGTGACGGGGATCGGCCACCAGCGGGACGAGACCTTGGCGGACTACGCGGCCGACTACGCGGCCCACACCCCCACAGCGGCGGCCGAGCGGATCGTGCCCGATCTGCGGGAATTGCAGCGCCAGGGATCCCAGTTGCGTCAGAAGTTGATCGAACGCACGCTGCAGGCTTTGGAGAGGGCACGGCGGCGCTTCCAGCACACCCAGCGCCATCTCGCCCAAATCCATCCGGAGCGGCTGCTGCAACAGGCGCAGGAGAGCTTGACCCAACGGCAGCAGCGCCTAGTGCAGGCGGTGCGCCACCGCTTTCACCATCACCAACAGCGCCAACAGGCCCTCCAGGAGCACCTGCAAGCCCTCGACCCTGCCGCCGTCCTCAGGCGGGGCTATGCCCTGGTGCGGGACGAACGGGGATCCCTGGTTCGCACCCACCACCTACCGCCGCAGACCCGGCTGAGGATACAACTGGCCTCGGGAAGCCTCTGGGCCCGAGTGGAGGAGAGCCATGAGCCGCCGCAAACGTGAGGATCCCTGGCGCTACGAAGCAGCCATCGCCGAAGTGGAAAGTCTGATCGCCCAGATCGAATCGGGAGAGCTGGATCTGGCAGAGGTGGTGGAGCGCTTCCAGCAGGCCGCCCAGACCCTAAAGCGCTGCGCCCAGTTTTTGGAGGAAAAGCGGCAGCAGGTGGAGATCCTCATTGAGGAGTTAGGGCCCGGCGAAGAAGAGTCGCGCGAGTTCTAGAGCCGGGGGGAATGGGGCAGCCCAAAAAACTGGGCAAAGGCCCCAGGTGCCCCTGCTGCTGTTTCTCAACGGCGGCAAGACTTGACGAAGGGGGCGGCGCCCCTGAAGATGGTCAAGTTGTCAAGATCTCTTGGGGCGCCCTCTATGTCCGCCAAGATCTTGGATGGCAAAGCCTTGGCCGCCCGCCTGCAAGCGGAGATGGCCGCCCAAGTGCAGGCTTGGCTGCCGCGGGTGGGGCGTCCGCCGGGATTGGCGGTGCTGCGGGTTGGGGAGGATCCCGCCAGTGCAGCTTACGTGCGCGGCAAAGAGCGGGCCTGTGAGCGGGTGGGCATCGCCTCCTTTGGCCGCCATTTTTCCGCCCAAGACTCCCCCGCCCACCTGCTCGACGCCATCGCCCAACTCAACCAGGACGAGCGCGTCGATGGCATCCTCGTGCAACTGCCCTTACCCCCCGGCTGGGATCCCATCCCGCCCCTTCTGGCCATCGACCCCGACAAAGACGTGGACGGGCTTCACCCCCTCAACCTGGGCCGGCTGCTGCGCGGCGAGCCCGGCCTGCGCAGTTGTACCCCCCTGGGCGTGATGCGCCTGTTGCAAGCGGAAGGGATCCCGATTGCCGGACGAAAGGCGGTGGTGGTCGGTCGCAGCATCCTGGTGGGCAAGCCCCTGAGCCTGATGTTGTTGGCTGCCGATGCCACCGTTACCCTGGCCCATTCCCGCACCCCCGACTTAGCCGAAGTAACCCGCGCCGCCGACATTGTGGTGATGGCCGTCGGTCGCCCCCACTTGCTCAAGGCAGAGATGGTAAAACCGGGAGCCGTGGTCGTCGATGTAGGCATCAACCGTATCCAGGGCCCCGACGGATCTGAGCAATTGGTGGGAGATGTGGATTACGCGGCAGTCAAGGAGTGGGCCGCCGCCATCACGCCCGTGCCGGGTGGTGTGGGACCCATGACGGTAGCGATGCTGCTGGCCAACACCCTAGAGAGCTACAAACTGCGCAGCCACCTGTAGCTTGGAGACTGCCCTAAGGCTGCAGGATCATCGACCAGGAGCCGCTCTCCTCATTCCAAAACGGGGCCAGAGACTCTCCCACCACGTTCGGCCCCCAGTAGCGGCGGGTTCCATCGAGGACAAAAGCCACCACAATGTCTCCGGGGCCGATCTGCAGCGGCTCTTCCCCCAAGCTCAGCACCAATCCTTCGCTACCGCCTTCTCCGGGCGCAAAATCCCAGTGGGCCGTTTCTGGGTTGAGCAGCCGCCCGCCGCTGCGCATCAAGATCACCACCCGCACCGGATGGGGGGTGCGGTTGCCAACACGAAAGGAGCCTGTGCGGGCAGAGGTGGGGCCGGTCTGCGAGGGTGAGGCCGCTTCTGCAAGCAGAACAGGAGCAACATTCCCCTCAACCGAGTCTTCTAGAGCTTCCGGCGTCGGTCTCCCCAGAGTTTGTGCTCTCAACCCCTGCACGGCAACGCTCACCCCAAACAAGGCGGCAGCTAAAAACAGGGATCCCTTGCCTTTCGCAGTCATGTTCACCGACGGCCCGCCGGCAAGAAGAGCGGCAACAGCTTGGGCAATGCGGTCAGGAAATGAGGGGATCAAGGCGAACATCAGATTACCGCAACCAGGAATGCTACATACCAGATGGAGAAAAACCCGAGCGGCCACCCTCACAGCGTCGGTGGGGTGGGCACGGAACAGGACGATTGTTCAGCTACGTTAACACCTTTATTCTCTTAATTCTCTTCAAGATTTCAACATTCTCTCGAAAGGCGCTGCCCCACGCCAGCTTGAAACCGGCTGGGATCCCTTCTAGGGGTTGACCGCTCGGCATTGCCAGCCTTGCAGCTTGCGCTCGTACACCGTTCGCCGTTGGGGATAGATCGAATCCCCCTTGAGCTGCAGGTGATCGACCTCAGTCGGCTGCAACAGGAGCACCACAAAAGTCGGAGGCGGCCATGAAGCTTTCTCTGGCGGCAGCTTTTGAACAAAAGCCTCGGGCGAGGCAAGAGGCCCCTTGGGTTCCGGCCAAAACCAGAGGAGCCGTCCTTTTTCCGAGATCTGTTGCCACAACTGCTGCCGCTGCTGCTGCGCTTCAGGATCCGGATGATCGGCGGTGATGGCCTCCAGAGTGCCGGCAATGCGAAATTGCTCGCGCGTCTTGCTGAAATACCAGCAGATCTGAGCCAGCGGGCAGTGGGCGATCTGGCAAAGCTTCTCGCTGCGGCCGTCCACCGCCAACTGGATGCGGTCGGTGTCCCCCAAAAACCCCCGAAAAACCACCGTGCGGTTACGCGGATGCCCCTGGGGATCCACTGTAGCCAGCTGCAAATAGCGTACACCGGGATCGCTGCGGTTGCGGTGCAGGGCCGCCTGGAGCAACATCCGCCAAGAGGGATCCCTGGCTAACGGGTTCATGGGGGTGCCAGCCAAGACTTCAACTAGGGAGGGGGAGGAGCCTCTGATTGCGAGTCTCTGGCGCACCCCGGTGAGGACTCCGGCTGAGTAGCGCGAACGGCATTGGGATCCGGCACAGTTGGGTGAAGAGAATGAAAGGGATGTTCCAGCCAGCCCTCCGCCAGCCCCTCAAAGCGTTCTGGCACCGGCTGCTTCACCGGCAATTTTTGGAGCACCAGAGCGAGATACTCGCTATACCAAGGGGAGCGGACTTCCCGCACCTTATGCCACACCGAGCGCGACATCAGCAGCGTCCGCTCCACATCCTGGGCGCCCAGCTTGAGCAAAAACTCCTCCCGCTCCGGTTGGTAATCGGTGGAAGCCAAGGCCAAAGCCTGCGGGGGATAAGCTTGGGTGAGCTGGGCCATCTTGGCCATGAGCTCAGGATAGAGCCAGGTATAGGCAGGGTGAACTGTGAGTTTGGCCACGTGCGGCTGCTGCCCCGTCCGATCCAACTTGAGGTTGAAATAGCCAATGGCGGTTTTCCGCTCGGGCTCATAGACACACATCTCCACCCGTTCCGTTTGGCTGATGGCACACTTGGCCCGTTCCAAAAGCCACTCCAGTGGGCTGGTGCGGAAGTCGCTCACGTCGCGGTCGTACACCTGGCGCACAGTGGCCGGCATGGATCCCGTATCCAGTTGATAGATGGCGTAGGCATCGCGGTTGGTCACCGGCACCAGGTTGGGCAACTTGGCCTCGTGCCGGCTGAGAGCAGCCAGAATCTCCGCCGGGATCGACCAATAGGTGATCTGAGCCAAGGGCTGGAAGCCGTTGTGTCGGTAGAGGGCCATTGCCCCCTTATTGTGGATGTTCACCTCCAAAATCCAGGTGTGGGCCTCGCGAAAGTGCTCCGTGCAGTGCCTGAGCAACTTAGACCCGATTCCCTGCCGCTGGGCCGAAGGCGCCACCGCAATGTGATCCACCCGCCAGGTGCTGCGGGAATGGTTAAAGGGAGAAACTTGAATGACCCCCTGGATTTTGCCCTCCAGCTCCGCCACATGGACGGTAAACATGTGCTGAAAGCGGTTGGGAAACAGGCTCAGGGTTCTCAGGGGGCCATACCACTGACGTAGCCGCCGCACCTGGCGACGAATATCCACCGAGCGGCTGCTGTAGTCCTCCTCAAAGGCTTGCGCCAGGATCTCCTCCACCGCCTCCAGATCCCCCAGTTGAGCGGGGCGGAGAATCAGTTCGGGAACCTCGGTAGGGGCTTTGGAATCTGGGTCGGGCTTTGCCGCAGGGGTGTTCATGCCAAAGTGTAGGCGGGAGAATATTCAAAGCATAGCTCAGGCTTCCTTTCTAATTCTAACTGAGGAGGTCGTTGCTGCCATAAAGTTCATGATTATCGGGTTTTGCGTTGGCGTTTGGCCAATTAAGCCCCGGCATCCAGCAACGCCAAGTTGCGGAAGGTAAAGCGCTTTTCCACAGGGCCGGTTTCCGTCTCTGTTTGAATGCGTCGCTCCGAGAGGATGTAGTACTTGCCGACTTTGGTGTAGAGATCCTCAAATTGGCTGCGCCCGCCCTTTTGCTCACCCGTTTGGGGATCGTGATAGACGGAATCGTAGCGGTGAGAGAGGTAGCCTTCGCCCGTGTCGTGGCTGCTGAAGGTGTGGATGGTCACCACCACCCCATGAATATGCCGATGCACCAGGGTTACTTGGTTGTCGCGCACGTGGTAGCGATCCCCTTCGGCTTTGCCCCCCACCAGGATCTCCACGGTGCCATCGGGTAGGGTCTGCCCATAGCGGAAAGTGTTGTTCCCGTGGGTCTCGGCAAAGCTGCGGCGCACCCGGTGAATGGCAATTTCCCAAAGTTGATTGTGAATGGCTTTCCGGGCTTCCTCATCCTCCACGCCCGTAACGGTGGCCTTTAGGTCTGCCCCCACTCGCACCTGCCCCACAAAAGTGCGCTCCCCATCCCAGTAAGTGACCTCGGCGCTGTAGCCCGGAAAGTCGGGATCCCAGGTGTAGCGATTTTCGTAGGCGGCCCGAAACAACTCTTGGGCAGAGACTTGAGTGGCGATCATCGACTGTCTCCTATGGCTATTGCAAGCATTTCTCACGAGTATCATACTGCTTCTGGCTGCTGGGCCCAACCCAGTAGGAGTCTATATCTAACATGGGGCATCTTTTTTGGGGATGTGCGGAGACCGGTCTGCTTCTTTCGGCGTAACGTAGGGCACTTCCAGATGGGGCTTGGATTCTGTTGGCGCCGGCGGAATAGGATTCTTTGGCCGAGTTGCCCCAACTGCTGCCGCAAACTGAGGAACTTGGGTAAGATAGGGGCAGAACTTCTCTTCCTTCCTCTACCAAGTTTCTGGTTGACCTTTTGGCTGCTTCTCTCTCCAGAGTATTTCCTGGAAGAGCCTTGCTTGTGTGCTCTATATTTTCTGTGGCTGAGGAGGAAGATTGGGAGAATTCACGGCAGAGTTCCAGCACGTCAGCAGGGTGGAATCCTTAGTTACACCCTCACCCGAAATGATAGGGCCAGTGCTGCAGATAACTGGCAAGCAGCCCTTGAGCGGCCACATTCCCATTGGCGGGGCGAAAAACTCTGCCTTGGCGATTATGGCCGGATCCCTTTTGGCTCCTGAGGCTTGCCGAATTCACAACGTGCCGCGTCTGCTGGACATTGAACGCATGGGGCAGATCCTGACCACCCTGGGGGTTAAAGTGTCCCATGTGGGCAATACCCTCGACCTGGATGCCAGCTCCCTCAAAACTTCCCAAGCTCCCTATGAATTGGTCAGCCAGTTGCGGGCCAGCTTTTTCATCATCGGGCCCCTGTTGGCGCGGTTGGGGGTAGCCAGAGTTCCCCTGCCGGGCGGCTGTGCCATTGGCTCCCGTCCGGTGGATCTACACGTGCGGGGCCTGCAGGCGCTGGGGGCGACCGTGCAAATCGAACATGGGGTTGTTCATGCCTATGCCCGTAGGCTGGTGGGAACCCGCATCTACCTGGACTATCCCAGCGTCGGCGCTACTGAAACCCTGATGATGGCCGCTACGCTGGCGGATGGGGAAACGGTGATTGAAAATGCCGCCCAAGAGCCAGAAGTGGCGGATTTGGCCCGTTTTTGTCAGGCGATGGGGGCCCGCATTCGCGGTGTTGGCACTAACACGGTTGTGGTGGTGGGGGTGCCCCGCTTGCATGGAACCGAGTACACGGTTATTCCCGACCGCATCGAGGCCAGCACTTATCTTATTGCCGGGGCCATTACCCGCTCTCACCTCACGGTTGGCCCTGTTATTCCCGATCACTTGCGGGCGGTGATCGCCAAGCTGCGTGACATGGGGCTGCGGGTCGAAGAAGAAGGCCCCAACCGGCTGCGCATTGCCCCGGCTCAGCTCAGTTCGGGCTGGCTCTGCCAGGCGACCGATATCCAGACCTTGCCCTATCCGGGTTTTCCCACCGATGTGCAGGCGCCGATCATGGCCTTGGCCGCCCTGAGCGAGGGCAGTTGCACCATCGAGGAGACGGTGTTTGAAAACCGCATGCACCACATTCCCGAGCTCAATCGCATGGGGGCGGACATTCGTTTGAAGAACCGGGTGGCCCTGATCCGGGGGGTGCCGTCGCTGTCGGGGGCGCCGGTGGTGGCTACGGACTTGCGGGCGGGGGCAGCCTTGGTGTTGGCCGGCCTGGCGGCTGAAGGCTGCTCTACGATCCACGGGCTCCACTACATCGATCGCGGCTACGAGGCCATCGACAAAAAGCTGCGCGATGTCGGGGCCAAGGTGTACCGCAGTGAAAGTCCGCCGCGGATCCTGCAATCTGGCAAGTAACTCATAAACGACTGCCGGGCCCAATGCCTGCGGTACAGGTATCCCAGGTGACCCAACGCAGTCGGGTTGAGTATCGTAGTCAGAGGTTGCAGAGAGACAAAGCATGGGTATCCTGACAGGCAGCAAACGGTGCTGGGCAAGATGGGTTGCCGGTGTGCTGGCGGCAGGAGCGGCTCTGGGCGGGGCCATCTGGGGCTTTTACACCTCATCCTGGGCAGAAACCGTGGAGGTGGCTGCGGCGCCAGAGGGCAGGGATCCGGTACAACTGCCCCACACTTCCACAACGGCCTTTCTGCGGGCTTACGCAGCGCTGCAGGCCGGCCAAGCGCAATTGGCCCTGCAGGGTTTGCAGGGGTTGGAAGAGAGCCTGCCGGTTCTGCGGGAGGAAATTTGGAAGCTCAGGGCCCAAGCCTACGAGCAGTTGCAGGATAAGGCAACAGCCCAAGGGATCTGGTGGCCCAAGATTTTGCAGGAGTACCCCCACAGCCCGGTGGCCGCCTATGCCCTCTGGGGGATGGGCCAGGTGGATCAGTTGCGGCAGCAATTTCCCACTCACCCGCTGACTGGCCGCGCCCTCCAGCATTTGCTGGAGCGGGATCCCGACCGCTACGACCTGCTGCGGGATTTGGCTCTGCATCACCCACAAACCCCTGGGTTAACGACGCTGCTGGATCGCTGGCGGCAGGCTCAGGAGGGATCCCTCACGGCTTCCGACTGGCAGATCCTGGCCGATGCCTATTGGGAACAACGGGAGTACGGCAAAGCTGCCCGCGCCTATGGGCGTGCCCCCGCCACCTCTCAGAATCTCTACCGCTGGGGCCGCAGCCACCAGATCTCGCGGGAGTTTCCCCAGGCGAGAGCGGCTTACCAAGCGCTGCTGGCTCAATTTCCCAATGGGCCAGAGGCTTCCCTCACCCGTCGCCGTTTGGCAGAATTGAGCGACCTGTCGACGGCAATCGAGCTGCTGCGCCAGGCGGGATCCGGCTCGGATAGAGAGGCTCCAGAAGCGTTGCTCAGCCTCAGCCAGCTTTACGATCGCCATGCCAGCCCGCAATCGGCCCAAGCGGCTCGGCAAGCTCTTTGGGAGCGCTTTCCGGCCAGCGAAGCCGCGGCCAACGCCGCCTGGACACTTGCCTGGAGTCAAGCGCAAGCGGGCAATCTCGGCCAAGCCATCGCCCTGGCCCAACAGATCGGATCCGCCCAGCGGGATACGGAAATGGGGGCGCAACTGCTCTACTGGGCGGGCAAATGGCGGGAACGGCTGGGGGATGTGGCTGCGGCGCGGCAAACCTATCAACAGGTGCTGCAACAGTTTCCCCACACCTACTACGCCTGGCGGTCGGCAGTGCAACTGGGCTGGCCGGTGGGGGATTTCTACAGCGGGCGCCAAAGGGTGGAGGTGGATTTTCAGCCGGTGCGGCTACCGTTGCCGGGGGTCTCTGAGGCCACGCAAACTTTGCACTTGATGGGAGCCAGCCAACTGGCCTGGGAACGCTGGCAGGGGGAAATGGCCGTGCTGCAACGGGATCCCCGCCAGATGAGTGTGGCTGAGCGCTTTGTCACGGGTATTCTGCGCAACAGTGCCGGAGAGCACCTGCGGGGTATCAACCAGGTGGCCGCTTTGCGCTTCAGCGAAGAGCCGGATCCCCTGCTGGAGACGTTGAGGCAGCGCCAAGATTTCTGGCAGGCCGTCTATCCGCTGCACTACTACGCCGGCCCAGACAATTCCTGGGGCGGGGATCCCTATGCCCGGCCCGGCCTGGCCCGCTGGTCACGGCAATTTAACCTCAATCCCCTGATGGTGGCGGCCTTGATCCGGCAGGAATCCCGCTTTGAGCCGGAGATCGTCTCGGCCTCAGGGGCGCTGGGCTTGATGCAGGTGATGCCTGCCACCGGGCGCTGGATTGCCCAACAAATTGGCCTAGCCCAATACAGCCTCACCAACCCCGCCGACAATCTTTACCTGGGATCCTGGTACTTCGACTACACCCACCGCACCTATCAAGACAACACCCTGCTGGCCCTGGCCAGCTACAACGGCGGCCCCGGCAACGTGGCCAGATGGCTGAGCCGCTTTGGCTTTGAAGATCCGGATGTGTTTGTGGAGCAGATCCCCTTCGCCGAAACGCGGGGCTATGTGAAGTCTGTCTTTGGCAACTACTGGAACTACTGGCAGCTCTACACCCAGGAAGGGCGCACTTTGGTCGGCCAGCGCCTGCACAACCCCTCCTCGTAGAGAGAGCGTCCCCCAGGGTATTCTGGGAGAGTGTCTGGGCAAAGTTTGACGGTGCCGTTTGCATTGACGGGACGGGGTTCGATGATCTCTGGGCTTGAACAACAGGAGGGCGTTCGCGGTGGGGAGCACTCTCAGGGAGCAACTGAGAAGCAGATTGCCCGGCAGGAATTGGCTGTGGACTTCATCCGCCATGGCATAGCCGAAGAACCCCGGCCAGAAGTTGAGGATGCCTTGCGAGCCCTTACAGACGAAGGTCGCAAGCGCTGCCGCAAGGTGGCCCGCCAGCTCAAGAGCATGGGCTGGAAGTGGGATCTCCTGCTCACCAGTCCCCTGGTGAGGGCGCGGCAGACCGCCGAGATCTTGTTGGACGAGAACCTGGCCGCAGCGGTGGAGGTGTTTGAGCCGCTGGCTCCGGGCGGCAGTTTTGCCGACTTGGTGCGCTGGCAGGCAGAGCGGGGATCCCTCACGTCTTTGGCCCTGGTCGGTCACCAGCCGGATCTGAGCCTGTGGGTGCAAGCGGCTGTTGGGCTAAACCCGGCCAATGCCCACGCGATCACCCTTAAAAAGGCGGGCCTGGCCCAGGTGCGCTTTGCCGAAGGCCGAATTGACCACTGCCAGGGATCCCTGACTTTGTTGCTCTCGCCCAAGGTGGTGTTGCGCTAGGCAGCCGTCCCAACGCAAACTAAGTCGGCCAGAAGCCAGGCTCAGCGCTGAGAAGATGTTAGCCGCTCTCCCAGCAATTGCACAGAATAGGCCGCCAGCCCCAACCCCACCATGGCAAACATGAAGGCGATCAGGGAAACGGAACCGACCAGGAGATAACGCACCAGGATGCTGATCCCGCGCGCCAGCGATCCAGTCTCGACATCGATTGGCGGCAATTTGGTCACCATCGAGAGCAGCAGTTGCAAGAACCCGTAGCCCAGACTGACGGCAATGGTGGCCCCCAAGAGGGCACTGAAAGGATGGGGGGATCCCTGTGAGGAGGAAGACATGGGGCAGCACTGGAAAACTCACCTTTATTCTAGGCTGCAGGTACAATGTGGGAGTTTCTTGCCGGCAAGCCTAGCGATGATGGAGAGCGGAGCTGGAGTCGGATCCCACTACGAGGTCTTGGGCGTTTCCGTCCTGGCGACGGCGGAAGAGATCAAGTCTGCCTACCGTCGTTTGGTCAAGTACCACCATCCCGACAGCCTGCTGGCCAAAAAAGATCGGGCCACCTCCGAGCGCATCCGCCAGATCAACGCTGCCTACGCGGTGCTCAAGGATCCGCAATCTCGCCGCGACTACGATCGGCAACTGCACTCCAGCCACACCTCACCCCGCCCTCAGCCGACGGGATCCCCTGGCGAAACCGTCAGCCAGGAAGCCATCGCCCGCGCCGCCTGGATCCGACAGGTCTACACCCCCCTGAACCGAGTTTTGGGGCCCTTGTTGTCTTCTCTGAAGCCTCAGTTAAATGCTTTGGCGGCAGATCCGTTCGACCCTGACCTGTTGGAGTCCTTTGAGGCTTATCTGGAAGAGTGCGGCCAGAAGCTGGCCCAAGCTCAGCAGATCTTTCGCCGCCTTCCCAATCCCAGCAGCTTTGGGGGTGTGGCTTCCCGCCTCTACTATGCCCTCAACCACTTGGAAGACGCTCTGGAGGAGCTGAAGTATTTCCCGCTGAACTTCGATGAACGCCACTTGCACACCGGACAAGAGCTATTTCGGCGGGCAAAAGGGCTGCGCCTGGAAGCCATGGATGTCTACGCCAAGAGTTCACCCTAGGCCAGAGCGGGATCCCCCTTTGGGCAAAGCGGGACGAGGATCGTAGGGGGTGGGAATGTACTGCACGGAAGGACGGCCCATGCTGGCCTGGGGGTACAAGTCCATCAGGGCGTAGATCTGGGGCGGCAACTCGGTGGAGATGGGCAGGCCCAGCTCCCGCGCTTCTTCAGCAGTGATCGGGTAGTCGTGGGTCACCCGACCGCTGGTCAGGTACTGGATCAGAGGCTCAATGCGTTCGGGGGCAATTTTGCGCTTGGGCACATCGTCCTTCAGGAGATCCCGCACGAAGTTCTGCACCTGTTGCATCGCCTTGCGGGCCAGATCCGCCAGAATTAAGGTCTGGTCGTCGATTTCGGCAATGGGTTTTTCCGCCACCACCTGCAGAATGCTGGCGGCAGCATACCCCCCCAACTGCGGATCCACCGGCCCCAGCACGGCGTTAGCATCCATGACAATTTCATCGGCAGCCAGGGCCAACATCGTCCCGCCCGACATGGCGTAGTGGGGCACAAATACCGTCACCTTGGCCGGGTGCCGGATCAGGGCGCGGGCAATTTGTTCAGTAGCCAGCACCAGGCCGCCAGGGGTGTGCAGAATCAAATCAATGGGAGTATTGGGCGGGGTGAGGCGGATCGCCCGCAACACTTGCTCTGAGTCCTCGATGCTGATGTAGCGGGAAACCGGGATCCCCAAAAAACTGATCGACTCCTGGCGGTGGATGAGCAAAATCACGCGGCTGCCCCGCTTTTGCTCCAACTCCCGAATGGCGAGCAAGCGCCGGAACTCTTGCGCCCGCCGGTTCAACAGGGGTTGCAGCGAGCTGAAGATCAAAAAAATCCAAAATAAGCTGCCCCAGTCCACTTTCGCGCCTCAAGCGGGATCCCTTTGCTTCCAGCATAGAGGATACGGAACCTCTGGCAATCCGGGGGCCTCACGCGTTGGGTTCAGACGCCGCAAAAAAGCGATCCAAAGCCCGCAGCAAATCCGGTACAGAAGTTTGGTCAATCCAGGAGCGAATGTAAGCCTGCTGCTCCGCCAAGTTCTCAACACGGCCCAGCTTTTGCATGGCCAAAAGGCGGCTTTCTGCCTCGGCGCGGTTGGTTTGTAAGTCCAGCCGTTGATCGGGGGTGAGCGGATGCTCTGTCTGGGCCAACAGGTGGTCGGCCACCATCATCAACAGCAACGGCCCCGCCAATTCCACCTGAGACTCGGCTTCCGGCTCAGAATCGGGCCCGGCAAGATCCTGGAGATCTTGAAAGAGATCCTGCCCCAGTTGCAGCAGCTCTTCTGCTGAGGCAGCCCGCAGCTCCCTCTCGGCAGCCGCCCGCAGCGGCTCTGGGGAAACCTGGTGGTGAGCGGCCAATTCTGCCAGGGCCTGTTCCCATTGATCCCGTTGGGCTTGCAACACAGCTCTCTCTTGCGGAGAAAAATCCAGCCGCTCCAGCAACACCTGCAAAGCCACAGCCCCCACCAACAGCGGCGGAAAGCGCAACAGGGTAGAGTCGGATCCCGCCTGCTCCAAAAAGGCTTCCAAATCCGGGCCGGCTCCCCTGTCGAGCAAATCCTGCAGGTAAGCCAGCACCTGCGGCGGCGAGGTCAACCTCAGGATCCCTCGGGCCTGCGCCCGCAACTCTGCCGGGATCCCAAGGGTTTGCAATTGGGCTTCCGCCTGCGCTTGCGCTTCAGCGATCAACTCTGGCAGATCTGCCGTCGCCTGACCAGCCTGTAACAGGGCCTGGCTGGAGTCCCGCAGCAAGCCGGCTGCCTCCACAAACAGCAGCAACTGAGGGATCCGTAGCGTGGGCAAAACCATGTTAAGTAAGCCTCAGATCCGTAGATTCTGGATCGGCTGGCGCAGCAGGACGAGTTGAGTTGGGCTTGTGCCAGTGCAGGCCAATCAGCGCATCGTACAAAAAGCTCCAAAACTCTCCCTTCTCCCAGATCCCCAGCGTTTGCTGGCAGTTGCGGGCGTCCAGCTCAGGTTTGGCCGCCCAGTAGGCTGCCTGATATTTGTACCAGGGAACCGAGGGCCAGAGATGGTGGATCAGGTGATAGTTTTGCCCCAGCAGCAGAATGTTGGTCAGCCAACCGGGATAGACGCGGGCGTTGTGCCACCGCTCTTGAGATTGAAAGGGACGATGGGGCAGGTAGTCGAAAAACAGGCCCAATAGAAAGCCCATGATAAAAGCAGGGGGCAGCCAGTAGTTCATGATGTAGTCGGTGTAGCCAAAGTGAATGGCCAACGCAAACGTCAGAACCACCACCAGTCGGCTCAGCCCCCATTCCAGCAGATCCCAGCGGCCTTTGCGCCAGAGCTGCCGCTTGAAAAAAAACACCTCGTGATAGAAAAAGCGCGGTGCGATCAGCCACAGCGGCCCGCCCGTGGACACATAGTGATCGGGATCGTCTTCGGGGTGGTTGACATGGGCGTGGTGCTGCATGTGCACCCGCTTAAAGACCGGATAGACAAAGCCCTGCAACAAGGCAGAGCCGTGACCCAGCGCCTCGTTCAAAAAGCGGTTGCGGTGGGCCGAGCCGTGAGAGGCATCGTGGATCACCGTGCCCAACACATAGAGGGCGACAAAGTTAAGCCAAAACACCAGCCAGCGGGGCCAATGCCAAAAGGCGTACCCGCCAAAGCAAGAGGCCGAAAGCACCACCGCCGCCAAAAACATCAACAGGGTGGGGTTCCAAAATTCCGGCGGCGGCCCCAACAGCTCACGGGGTAACGCAAAAGGCTTGGGATCCGGTTGCGGAGTCGCAGCAGCAGTCATCGGCAGCCATCCTTGGGTGTGCACAGCGCAGACGGTGAGGATGGATCAAGGCAAAAGAGCCAGTTCATCACCTGCAAAGCGGGGGAAGAGAAGGATTTGTTAACTTTCGTTAGTATACGGCAGAGATCTGCGCCCAGACCGGATTTTTCTTGCCAACTCCAGCCCGTCCAGGCTGTTCCCGGCGAGGGGTAGATCGGCCATGGAGCCAGAAGAAGCCACAGTGTGAGGTTTTGTTGCGGCCTCTGTTGCAATTCATGTGGGGATCCCCTTGGGAGTTGCGGAATGGGGGTAATCTAGGGGGCGGTTAACCTGAGCCGAGGATGAAAACCATGATGCCCGTTGTTGTGCCGTTGGCCATGACTGCCCACACCAGCTCTTGGTCGCCTTTGAGTGCCGTAACCATCTTTCTCTGCACAGGTCTTGCCTACTTGATCTTCAAGTCCTCTTCGGGAGCGGCCTCAGAAACGGGGCCGGTGCTGGGGATGACCTGGCCGGAAGTGCTGGGGGTCGCCAGCTTCGGCCATCTGCTGGGCGCGGGAGTGATCTTGGGCCTCTCCAACATGGGAGTTCTCTAGGTCACCATCTCCTTCACATTTCTTGACTTTAGCCGGGATTCCGGCCCGACAATGTTAAAATCCCTGTCAATTCTGAAAAGAGCAGTTTCTCCAACTCCACTTTCTTCTTGTCGAGGTTTGTTGTCATGCCTGCGATAATGCTCCTGGCGGCTTTGCCAGAAGGCTATGAGTTGTTCGATCCCCTGATCGACATTCTGCCGATCATCCCTGTTTTGTTCTTTTTGCTGGCTTTTGTTTGGCAGGCGGCGGTGGGCTTTAAGTGAAGCCCTCGGAATCTGCGATTGGCAACTACGGACTTCGAGACTGCTTCCGCTTGCCCCTCTTCCTCTGGCAGGGGGGCAGTTTTGGCTGGGGCAAGTTTAGGGCGGGCCACTGTGCCGCAGGCCTGACTTTCTGCCTTGCAAAGTTAAGACTGGCCGGCTGGGGTTCAGGGCTCGCGGTCGAGGGCGCCGGTAATCCAGAGCACCCCTGCTAAGCAGACGAAGTGGGCAAAGGTAACGTTGATATTGGCAGCCAATAGCAGCACTCCTGCTGTCTGGGTGCTCAGCGTGCGGGTAAACAGCCGCACCAGCAGCTCTCCCACCTGCGCCTCCATGGCGATGAGGGCGAGGAAAGCGCCGATCAGGCTGACATAGGTAACCAATTGCAACTGCTTGGGCAGATCCAACTGGCTTGGGGTAGCGGCAGACACTGAGCGGCGCTCCGCCTGGAGCAGGTAGCGCCAGTTAAAGAAGAGACCGGCTGCCAGGGTTAGAAGGGTAAACAGGGTAAACCAGAAGGCGATAAAGGCCCCCATCGAGTCGTCGCGATAGAGGGTATTCTGGCCAACTAAAAATCCCAGCCAGAGCAGCAGAGCCGTTGCCCCCAGAACCGCCTGAAACCAGAACCCGAAGCGGCGCGTCAGGCGCAAGCGAGACTTCATGCGCTCGACAGCCGCCCGTACTGACGGCGACATAGGCTCGTTCATTGCTCTCCCCCCGCTCTCTACGGACGAGCACCGACCTCCGCTTCCAGCCTACCGCTATCTTCCGTCCTCCGTCACATCCGGGCAAAAGCGCTGCAGGGGATCCAAGGGGGGGGTTAGGGTTTGGAGCTAGGGCTCACGCTGGGATCCCCGCTTTGCAGGCGCAGGATTTCGGCTTCGATGCGCTGTTGGAGGTCTCTGCCTTCTTCGGAGCGAATCAACAGGGTGATGCGGTTGTATTCGGGCACGGTCATGCCGTGGCGGGTGATGATCTCGGTGGCGGTGCGAATGAACTCCCGCCGGATTTGATCTTTGCTGGCCGGATCCGCGGTGGCCTGGGAGCGCTGCTGGGCCTCTTGTCGGTGGGGCTCCATCTCCAAAACGATGCGGGCATACTTGGCGACCTGTTCATCGGTCAAAACCAGAGAGGTAGCGGCGGTTTGGGCTACGGCAAGGGAAATGCTCAAGACAGGGATCCAGGTGCAGACCCAGATCAGGCCCACCAGCCCTTTTTGGGCCACGCTGGGCATCGAGAATGCCGTCCATCGTCTCCGACTTGCTTGACCTGACACCGCTGCTATCTCCCCACCCAATAACGAACTCTCTCTGTGGTTGCCGGCGCTTTTGGGAGCCCCCTTTCTTTTGGTGTAGCTTTCGCTGTTACCCAGATTCAACCCACTCCCAGCCAACCGTGCAGGCTCCGATGTTATCTAGTCTTCCCCAAAAGAAGCCAGGGATCCCCGACCGGCACCGGAGCTTGCTTTATCCATTTGACCCAAAAGCGGCCTTTAGGTTCCTGTTGCAGCCTGGAACCGCCCAGAAGGGAGGAGCCTCTGGGATAATGAGGATGAATTGCTGGTTGTTGCCCCTATGAACTTGGAACGTCGCCCGGTTTTCCCGTTCACCGCCATTGTCGGCCAAGAGGAGATGAAATTGGCTCTGCTCCTCAACGTCATCGATCCCCGCATCGGTGGGGTGCTGATCATGGGGGATCGCGGCACGGGCAAATCCACCACCATCCGCGCCTTGGCAGATCTGCTGCCCCAGATCGAGGTTGTCAAAGGGGATCCCTTCAACAGCCACCCGCGGCAGCGGGATCTGATGAGCGACCAGGTGTGGGAACGCCTGCAGGCGGGAGAAACGCTGGAAGCCACCTGGATCCAGGTACCGATGGTGGATCTGCCCCTGGGAGCCACCGAAGACCGGGTCTGCGGCACCTTGGATATCGAGCGGGCTCTCTCCCAGGGGGTGAAGGCCTTTGAGCCGGGGCTCTTGGCCAAGGCCAACCGCGGCATCCTTTACGTAGACGAGGTGAACCTCCTGGACGACCACCTGGTAGACGTGTTGCTGGATGCGGCGGCCTCTGGCTGGAACACGGTGGAACGGGAGGGGATTTCCATTCGCCACCCGGCCCGCTTTGTCCTGGTGGGATCCGGCAACCCGGAGGAAGGAGAGCTACGGCCGCAACTGCTGGATCGCTTCGGTATGTTCGTGCGCATCGAAACGGTGCGGGATCCGGCCCTGCGAGTGCAGATTGTGGAGGAGCGCAGCCAGTTCGACGCCGATCCCCAGGCGTTCTTGGCCAAATACGCCGAGGCCCAGCAACACTTGCGGGAGCGCATTGAAAAGGCCCAGCACCTCTTGCCCACTGTGATGGTGGATCCTGAGTTGCGCCTGAAGATCTCCGGCGTGTGTGCGGCTCTGGAGGTGGATGGGCTGCGGGGAGATATCGTCACCAACCGGGCGGCCAAGGCCCTGGCGGCTCTGGAGGGGCGCAGCGAGGTCACCATTGCCGATATTCGCCGGGTAATCAGCCTGTGTTTGCGCCACCGCCTGCGCAAGGATCCTCTGGAAACCATCGACTCCGGCTACAAGGTCGAGAAGGCCTTTAGCGAGGTGTTTCAGGTGAGCCTGGAGAGCGCTGCTTAGCCTCCCCCTCACCCCCAGCCCCTCTCCCAAAGGCGCCCAAGCGCTCCGCGCCGCTCACGCGACCACCCCCAGCCCCTCTCCCAAAGGGAGTCTGCCCTCACCCCCAGCCCCTCTCCCAAAGGGAGAGGGGAGCTAGGCGAGTAGGGTTTCTAGTTTGTCGGCGATGGCGGCAATCCAGGCCTGCTCCTGGCGGCTGAAACTGCGGGGGGTGTCGCTGCCCAAGATGAGGCATCCCTTCTGGCCGATGGGCTGGCAGAGAACCGCCTGGGATCCGGGGGGCAGCAGGCCCTCGAACTCGGCGCGGGCCGGGAACAGTTTCAAATCCACCAGATAGACGGGCCGTCCGGTCTGCAACACCCGCTGCAAGATGCTCTGGGGCCGGATGGAGGGCAACTGGCCGGGGCTGGCCAGGATCCCCCGCTGCAGTAGGGTGCGCCCCTCCACCCAGATCACTACCGTGCGGGCAGCAGTGGTGCTAAGGAGGGTGTGGGAGGCCCAGGCCAGCTCCAGTTTTTCGCTCTCGGAAAGGTCGGGGTGCCAATCGCAGCCTGAACTCCCCTGCAGGGGGGATGCCTGGGGGGGACGGGGCTGGATCTGCTGCCACAGCAGGCCGGTCAGGATCAAAATGGCGCTGAGGAGGATCCCCAAGGCATCAGAGCGGGACTGGCTGGCGAACAGTTCCGGCGTAAAAGCCAGTCGGTTAATAACCAAGAGGGCGCTGCCCAAAAGGCCGGTCACCAAAGGCAGATGCCTCAGCCAGCGGTTGGGATCCCGGGAAGCTGGAGTGGATTTAACCCTCAAAGCAGGCAGACGTATCTAAGAGTGCCCAGTAAACCCAGTCTAGAGCTATCCAAGGCGTTAGAGACGGCTCCAGATGCCGAGTCGCTCTTGGCGGGCTCTTTTTTGCAGGCCACCGAAGTAGCTGTCGTATTTAATGTTGTGGCTGTAGGGGATGATGCGGGCCAGGCCGTTGCGCACCAGCATGGCGTTCATCTGCTGGCCCTCCAGCCAGACGTAGGCCTCCACCAAGCCGGTGGCATCGACGTTGCGCAGCAGCTTGTCCCCTTCCAGCTTGACGGTGCGGCGCAGGATACGCTCCCGCATCAGCTCAATCGCCTGCTGGTAAAAGGGATCCTCCTCCGGGCTGAGGCCCTGGATCCCGGCCAAGCGGATCAGGCGCAGTTTCTGTTCCCCTTCGATCTGCACCACCAGCGTGTCACCATTGACTACGCCCACCACCACTGCCTCGGGGTAGCGATCGAAATAGTGGTTGTCGAAGTAGAAGAGGGTGTCGGGCACGACCCGCCGCTCCCCCAACCCGTGGCCGGGAAAGGCGGGCAGGGCCAGGAGCCATCCCAACACCGCCGAGCCAAAAGCAATACGCCGGAACATGTCTTTCCCCCTTGCGGATACCGGCCCCCTTCCCCCAGGGAGCCTTTACCGGCAACACCTAAGGCGTAATGGTAGCGGCAACTGCCTGGAAGACAACCCCTTACCAGGGATCCGATGGCCGGTTTTGGCGATGGGGATCCCTTTATGGATGAGGGTTTTGGGCGAGAAACTCCCGATCCAGGGGCAGAGGGGCAACCGGCTGGGTGAGAGTAAACTGGCCGCTGACAATCCACTGTTTGAGGATCTCGGCAACTTGCATTGAGCGGCGCAGGCTGGCCAGAGGAGCAGTGCGCACCTTGCGGCCGTTGAGGACAATGTAGCCGGATTTGAGCTGGGCATAGCTCACCAGGCCAAAGGTGGGCCGCACCCGCCGGGGAATGGAAAAGTCGATCACCGGCGCCACCAGTTCCTCATCCCGGACAGCAATGGGCTCCAGATCGGCAGGGGAGAGGATGGGGATGGGGATCCCGACCCCCAACATCAGGCTGGGGCCGTAGTTGCGGAAGTAGCAGCCTCGCACCCATTCCGCTTGCATCTGTTTGGCGTCGCCAATGAGGGCCAAGGTGGCCGCCGGGCCGATGGGGGTATGGTTGGGCAGCCGCTTTTGCCGCGGGAAGTGTTGGGTGCCTTCCCAGGCGATGTAGCCGCTGCCGCCCCCCAGAAAGATGCGGCTGCCGATCCCCACCCGGCGCAGGAGGGGGTCGTTGAGGAGGGGGGAGAGCTCGCCTGGGTTGGAATAGACGGCATTGCCCAGGTGCGGCTCCAGCAGGCCCAAATAGGTGTACAAGGGCCGATCCCCGCCGTTGACGCCGACAATGAAGTTTTGGTAGGCGTTGCGGGGGTTGAACAAGTAGAACTGGTTAAGCTGATCCCGTGTCAGGGTGGACTCGTAGTCGGCGCGGGGATAGCAATCGGTTACCTGGCCAACAGCCCGCAGGTGCACCCGCTTGCCGGCCACCAGATCGGCGATAACATGGCCGCCCCCATAGGGGTGCTCGGCTTGCTCACTGGGCTGGGCCGCCCCGATGTAGAGATCCACGGCGCCAAACCCGGCATAGGCGGGCACCCCGTTCAACCAGGCTTGGCGAATCTTAATGGGCGGATCCGTATGGCCCAGGTTGAGGATTGCCCCTGACGACTCCATTGGCTCAAAGGTGCCCGTGGTTACCACATCCACCTGCTCAAAAGCCTGCTCAATGCCCAGGGTGGCCAGCTTGGCTTTGGCCTCTAGGGCCGTCCACACCCGCGCCTGGCCTTTGGCAATGCGTTGGTTAATCTGGTCTAGAGTTCTTTCCATGGAGTGCAAGAGGCAGTCCGCGTCCTTTGAGGCAGCGTTCCCGAATGGCTGATCAATGGCTGTATGAATAGCTTAGATGGCTGGGGAGGGCTCAGGAAGGTAAGCCGCTGGCTGGGGCAGTACGGGCCGCTGCTGCCGGCTCTGAGCCTGGTAGGTCTGATCTACGGCGGTGGGCTGCTGCTGGCCCTGGCCCAGAGTGTCGGCCTCTACGGCTTGGGGAGGACGGGGTTGAGCCTGCAGGGATACGGGGAGCTCCTGGGAGATGCCGAGGTGTGGGGATCCCTGCTGCTGAGTCTGGGGCTTGCTTTGCTGGCGACCGGGTTGGCGCTGGTTTTGGGGTTGGGATCGGCGCTGTTGTTGCGGGGGCTAGGGTGGTGGGCCATCTGGCTGGCCCAGTTGACGTTGCCGGTTCCCCATTTGGTGGGGGCAGCGGGAATGTGGCTGTTGTTGGCTCCCAGCGGTTGGCTGGCGCGGCTGGCCTTCCAAGTGGGGTGGATTGCCTCGGATCAGGATTTCCCGCTCTGGGTGAACGACCGCGGCTACGTGGGGGTGTTGCTCTACTGGCTCTGGAAGGAGATCCCGTTTGCCGCTCTGGTGGCGCTGACGCTGCTACGGGGAATGGGATCCGAGCTGGAGCAGCAGGCGCGCCTGTTGGGGGCCTCTGCCGAGCAAGCGTTTTGGCAGGTAACGCTGCCCTTGCTCAGGCCGGGGCTGCTGGCCACCGGGATCCTCATCTTTGGTTTTGTCTTCAGCGCTTTTGAGATCCCGCTGCTTTTGGGGCCCACCTACCCCCGCACCTTGCCGGTGCTGATCTACCAGCGTTTTACCCATATCAATTTGGAGCAGCGGCAGCAGGCGGTGGCGTTGGGGGTGATCCTGCTGGCCATCTCGGCCGCGGTGGTCAGCCTGATGGCGGGGCTGTTTGCGGCCAGGGGAGCCTTCTTGCAGCCGCCGGGGAGAAAGCCGTGAAAGGACGCCGCGCCTGCAGCCTCTCTGGATGGATGGAGGGATCCCTGCTCCGCTTGGGGGTGGTCGGGGTGACCTTCCTTTGGGCCTTGCCCTTTGGAGTGCTGGGCCTCTGGGCTTTTACGCGGGCCTGGTTTTTCCCCGATGCCCTGCCGCAGGCGTGGAGCCTAGCCGGCTGGCAGGAGTTCCTAGAGCGGGGATCTCAGCTCAGGGCAGCCTTTGGCCAGAGCTTACAAATTGCCCTGCTCACCACTCTGCTGGCCCTAGGGGTGGGGATCCCGGCGGGACGAGTTTTGGGCACCCGCCCGCTGCCTGCTTGGCTGCGCCTGCTCTTGCTGTTACCGGTCATCACCTCTCCTCTGGCTGTGCTGATGGGGATCCAAGGGGTGCTGATCCGCCTGCGCCTGGAAGGCACCCTGTTGGGGGTGGTTTTGGTGCATCTGATCCCGACCATCCCCTACATGGCTTTGGTGATGGGCAGTGTGTTTGCCCGCTTCGACCGCAGCTACGAGGCCCAGGCCCGCTGTTTGGGGGCGGATCCCTGGCAGGTGTGGTGGCAGGTAACGTTGCCCCTCGTGGCCCCTGGAGCAGCTATTGGGGCAGCCTTTGCCTTTTTGATCTCTTGGAACGAATTTTTGCTCACCTTTTTCGTCGGCGGTGGGCGGGTGCTCACCCTGCCGATGTTGCTCTACAGCCTCTTGCAGGGGGGGAACCACACCTCGATGGCCGTGGTGGCCCTCCTGTCGGTGCTGCCGGGATGGCTGGCCCTGTTGGCAGCCAGTTTCTGTTTGGGACAAGCGGTCGGACTGGCGCCCACCGCGATCCCAGAGGAAGGGAATTAGTATCCTTTCAAGGCCAAGTTAGGAGTTTGCAGAGCGGCTTCCACCCGCTGCACCTGGGTTTTGAAGCTGCCGTCCTGCTCCAGCCATATCTGCCTCAAAGCCGGGGGGATCACGTCCAGGCCAAACCGAGGGCTCTTGGGGCGAAATTGCACGCAGGTGGAAGGACAGGCCAAGTAATCGACCCCCTGCCGGCGGCGGTGCAGGTCTTGGTGGATGTGGCCGAAGAGCACCAGGCGAATGTGGTCGAACTCGTCCAAAACCCCAAACAGCCGCTCCGGCTGCTGCAGGGCACTTTGGTCCAGCCAGGGAGAATCCACCGAAAAAGGAGGATGGTGCAAGGCCAGCAAAACATGGTGTTGGGCGGCTTTGCTCCGCTGCAATTCTTGTTTCAGCCACAGCAAAGTGCGCTCCGTCAGGTAGCCGCTGTCTTTGCCCGGCACTAGAGAGTTCAATAGAATCAAGCTCCAGTTCTCTCGACTGAAGCTTTTCTCCCCGTGTACCCGCTCGGCGCGGAGCTCTGAGTTCATGTTATGAAGGCGATCGTGATTCCCCGCCAGCCAATAGGTGTCGATGGGAAGAGCTTGCAGATGCTCTCGCAAACGGGCGTAGGCGGCGGCGCTGCCATCTTGGGCGAGATCCCCGGTGAGCAGCAGCACATCCGGCAAGGGATCCAAGGCGGCAATGGCCTTTTGCACCTGCAGAAAAGAGGTCTCTGTGTCCACCCCCAGCAGCCGCTGGTGTGGCTTGGCAAACAGATGCAGGTCGCTGATCTGAACCACGTAAACAGTCATGGAAGCGGCTGGAGAGAGGCGGGATCCCCTCTATAAAAAACACCACCGTTTTAGCACCGGATTCCCGGCTGGGATCGGCAGGCAACTCCATCTGGAAGGCCCAGCTTTAACTTGCCCAAGTCCGCCCCGTCCCCTTCATGAGAAAATCCTCAAGAAAAAGCTTCAGGAAACATTTAGAGAACGGCCCACATTCCTAAAAGCGGCTTGCACCTGCGGCCAGCGGGATTCTTGGGTGGAGGCCGTCAGAGTATAAAGGCGATGGTGGCGCACGGTTACCGTCACCACTTCATGGCGAAGCTGGGATCCCATGTCGGTTTGGTATTCAAACAGGTAGTAGGGCTGACCTTGCCGCTCAAAGGCTTCGGCAGCCAACAGCTTGGCGGAGCGACCGGATCCCTCAGGAGCGATGATCTTCTCTGCCACCAACTGCCCCACCTCGTCCGGGCCACCCAGGTCGGCGATCGTCTCTCCCTTATCAAAGGGGGCGATCATCAAGCTGACATTCTCCGTCTCGTACACCAGGTCGCGCAGCAGCACCGCCGGCCCTTTCCCCGGCCCGAGCTTGAGCGCCACCATACCGTTGGGATAGGCAAAGGCAAAGGCCCCGCTGGGATCCCTGTAGGCCCGCAGGTTGGAGCCTGCAGAGCAGGCACTGGTCAAAAGGCTGAGGCAGACACAGAGCAGCAATAACGCTCTGGACAGCCGTAGAACCAATCGGGCAGAATGCCCGCCCTGTGCTGCTGGCATCGCTGGGATCCTCCCCTCAGATGGGTTACCTATCCTTATCATCCTAGTACGAGCGCATCAGCGCTAGCCCGTTGACCCTCAATGGCAAGGCTCCCCCTTGTACAGCACGGCTACCGCATGGGCTCAGACGGAGATGTTCGGCCCAGTTGCCGAGGAACCCGGAAACAAGGGATCCCCAGAATGGGAAGCTGCTGCCGCTATTGAGGGAGCCGCTTCTCGAAGTCCAAATCTGGCAGCGGCAGGTTGGCCGGCGTGCCCCCCTGGCCCGTCAGCATCGCCAAGCGGCGAGAGATCTCATCGTCCATGGCCATCTCGTCCAGTTGAGCGGCAATTTGCTCGCTGCGATCTTCCGAAAGCTCGCTCAGGGCGCGGGCCTTGAGCTGGCGAGCCTGGACAGCGTTTTTGGCTGCCTCAAATTGCGACTTGGCTGAGTCGATGTTGTAGGAATTGTTGACACGGGTCATCTGCTCGAGAGCTTGGTTCACCTCGTTGATGTCTTTGAGGTTGCTCAGCTCGCTCTTGTAGGCGGCCAGTCGCTCCTTTTCGCGGGCCAGCTTCTGCTTGGCCGCGTTGACATAGCGCTCGGCAGTTTCCACATTCTCTTTGAGGGGGCCGAGAATGGCCTCAATTTGCAGCGCTTGGGACATGGCCAAGCGGGCCGCCTCTTGATCGCCCCGTTGGGCGGCCAGGCGAGCTTTGTTCTCCAGAGCCTGGTACTCCCGCACCTTTTGCATGTACTTCTGCTCGGCCCGCTGATAGGCAGCCACTTGGGTGGCAACGGCTTCGGTGAGACGCTGAACCGTTTCCTGCATGGTGCGCAGGGATTCTTCCGCCACCATCACTGCCCCTGTGCCCCCTTTGTCCACGGGGAGCCCCCACAGCCAGTTCCAAGTTCCGACGATGACGCTGCCGGCCCGTTGCCCGAAAATGCCGTAGATGATCTTGCGTGCACCCATAACCTGACCCTCCTGTTTGCTCTTGCCTCTACTGTATTTAACTTTCTCCGCAACTGACAGATCTTCTAGGGATCCGGCAAGTGGACAAATTCAAACCCCCGCTCCTTCAAAGCCGGGATCAACTGCCGCGCCACCTCAGCCACTTGGGATCCCCCCTGAACGCCATCGTGCAGCACGATCAAGGAGCCAGGCTGTACCTGGGCCAGCACCCGCTCCACCACCACCGCTACCGGTGGAGTCAGCCAATCCTCGGGTACCACGCTCCACATCACCGGACAAAAGCCCCAACGGCGCAAATCCACAAGCGTCTGCGGCCAAAACAAGCCATTGGGCGGGCGCACAGCCCGATAATCGCCGGGGATCCCGCCACAGGCAGCCACCAGGGCAGCTTGGCTGCGCTTCAGGCTCCGCCGCAGTTCGTCGGGGGCAAGCTGGGTAAAAGAGCGATGCTGCCAGCCGTGCAGGCCAATGCGGTGACCTTGCTGGCGGATCTGACGGGCTAGGTGGGGCCAGCGCTGCACCCGTTCTCCCAGGACAAAAAACGTGGCCGGCACCTGAAAATCCAGCAAAACCCGCAACAGAGCCGGGGTGTACTCGGGGTGAGGGCCATCGTCAAACGTGAGGGCCACCCGCCGAGCATGGGGATCTGCCGGCAGCTCCCACAGGCCCTCGGGAAAGAGGATCTTGAGGCCCCAATGCAGGGGTGGGTAGAAGAATGAGGGCAAGATTTGCCGAGAAGAAAAGAGCATTTCCGTTAGCCTGGCAAGTCTACAGATAGCTTGAGCCTAGAGCCAGTTCCCGGCAGCGTTGAGCGAGCAGTTGAAGCAACCCATTCAGCTAGAAACCGCAGAAGCCCCGCGCTCTGGCGTAGCCGGTCGCGAAGCGGGACGGAGTCCTTGCGTCGGGAGGAATGCGAGAAGCCGGACAACAATGTAGTTTACGTGTGACCGCCCACAGCAATCCAGTCGCAGCTTCTTCCAGCGTTAGCAATATAGGTCCATCTCTAGATCCATCTCTTGCGTAGGAAGGATCCCGCTTGGCTGAGGTTCACCTCATCAACTGCTGGGAAGCCAAGAGCCGGCACTAGGGCAAACTGGATCTATCTGGCCGTGCTGTCGCTATCTGGATCCCTTGCGGATCCCAACGAAGCAGTAAAATTGAGGTCAGGCTGACCGTAGAGGTGTCGAGTTGGCTGCCAAAGCCTGGAAACTGTTTTGAAAGCGAGGAAAACGCCGTGGAGCTAGCTGAGATTGAGGAGTTGATGAACAAAGCTGTGCAAGCCACACAGCGCTCCTTTAATACGGTACGCACCGGGCGGGCCAATGCCAGCCTGCTGGATCGCGTGCAGGTGGAGTACTACGGCGTGCCCACTCCCCTGAAGGCCCTGGCCAGCCTTACCACGCCAGACTCCAGCACTCTCTTGATCCAGCCCTTTGATCCCTCGACCTTGGCGGCCATTGAGCGGGCTATTGTCGCCTCTGACCTGGGCTTAACCCCCAGCAACGACGGTAAGGTGGTGCGCCTCAACATTCCCCCTCTGACGGAAGAACGCCGCAAAGAGCTGAGCAAACAGGTGGCCAAACTGGCCGAAGAGGGTCGGGTCTCGATCCGCAACATCCGGCGGGATGGCATCGACTCGGTGCGCAAGCGGGAGAAAAACGGGGAGCTGTCGGAAGATGAATCCAAAAGCTTGCAAGAGGATATCCAGAAACTGACCGACCGCTACATCAAGAAAATCGATGAGCTGCTGGCAGAAAAAGAAAAGGAACTGACCACTCTTTAAGGCTTTGTCCTTGAAGCACCCCTGCCAATTCATTTTTGGCCCACAGCAGTCAAGCGGCAGTTCTCTCCCTGTGGCCGGGATCCCAGGTTGGGCCAGGATGGAAGGAAGAAGGCGGCGGGCATAGCTGTCCATGGATCTGATCCTGTGCCATCAAGCGGCGGACTTCGACACCTTGGGGGCAGCGGTGGGGGCAGCGCGCCTGTACCCGGGAGCCCGCATTGCCTTGACCGGGGGATCCCTGCCGGGGGTACAGGAGTTTTTGGCCCTGTACCGGGATGAATTTCCCCTCATCGAGCTGCGTTCGGTGGATCCCCGCCAGGTGCAGCGGTGGATTGTGGTGGATTGCCACGATCCGGATCGCCTGGGCAAGGCCGCCGCTTGGGTGAATGTCCCCGGCGCGCAGATTGAGATTTTCGACCACCACCTCCAGGATCCGGAAACCCCGCCAGATTGCTTTTGGCCGCAGCAGCAGGTTACCTGCCATATCGAGGCTGTGGGATCCACCTGTACATTGCTGGTGGAGCGGCTGCAGGCTGCCGGGATCCCCCTCAGCCCTTTTGAGCGGCTGGCGCTGGCCTTGGGCATCCACATGGACACCGGATCCCTGACTTTCCCGGAAACCACCGCCCGCGATGCTGCCGCCCTGAGCTGGCTGTTGCAGCAGGGGGTAAACCTGGTCTTGTTGCGGCGCTTTTTGGGGGATGGCCTCACCCCCCAGATGCGCGAACTGCTCAGCCAGGGGCTGGCCCAGATGCAGGTAGAGCAGGTGGGGGAGTATCGCCTGGGAACGTGGCTGCTGGAGCTGCCGGAGTTTGTGCCCGGCTTGGCTGGCTTGGTGATGCGGCTGATGGATCTGACGGGGGTGGACGTGCTGCTCTTGGTGGCACGGCAGGGGGAGCGGCTGAGCCTGATCGGGCGGGCACGGCAGGAGTTTGCCCGCCTGAGCCAGGTGATGGCCCTCTACGGTGGCGGCGGCCACGACTGTGCAGCGGCGGCCACGCTGAAAGCCAGCCCCGACCAGCCTTTGCCCGACCCGGCCCAAGTCCTGGCGGCCCTCAGCCAGGCGGTCAAAGCGCGGATCCCACCCCCGGTGACGGCCAAAGACTTGATGTCGGCCCCGGTGCGCACCATCCGACCGGAGATCACCATCGACGAGGCGCAGCGGGTGCTGTTGCGCTATGGCCATTCTGGCCTGGTGGTGGTGGATGCCCAAGGCCGCTTGGTGGGGGTGATCTCGCGGCGGGATATCGATATCGCCCTGCACCACGGGTTTGGCCATGCCCCCGTCAAGGGCTACATGACCACCGACGTCAAGACGCTCTCCCCCGACACGCCGCTGGCGGAGATCCAGCGGTTGATGGTGCAGTGGGATATTGGCCGCCTGCCCGTGCTCCAGGATGACCAGTTGGTGGGCATCGTGACCCGCACCGACGTGTTGCGGCATCTACACGAGCTGCCGGCCCTCTCGCCGCAGTTGGCTTCCCCTGCCCTTTCCTGCCCTCTGGATCTCACCTTCGCGGCTCTGTCGGAACGGCATCGACAGTTGCTGGAGCAGGCCGCCCGCATCGCCGATGAAAAGGGCCTGAGGGTGTATCTGGTCGGGGGAACGGTACGAGATCTGTTGCTGCACCGGTGGGGGCGCCCGCCCTCACCCAACCTGGAGCGGCTGGATCTGGACTTGGTGGTGGATGGGCCTTACCCCTTGGCTATCGCCGGGACAGATCCCCCAGGCTGGGGCTTGATTTTGGGACAAGCGCTCAAACAGCACTTCCCAGAAGCGCGGCTGGAGATCCACGGCAAATTCCAAACGGCGGCTTTGATCTGGCCAGGCGGCTTTTGTGTGGATATCGCCAGTGCCCGCACCGAGTTTTACCCCTACCCGGCCTCGCCCCCCGAAGTGGCCATGGGATCCATCCAACAAGATCTCTACCGGCGGGATTTTTCCATCAACGCCCTGGCCCT
The DNA here is from genome assembly GCF_047502715.1 of Synechococcus sp. H55.10. Taxonomy (NCBI): domain Bacteria; kingdom Bacillati; phylum Cyanobacteriota; class Cyanophyceae; order Synechococcales; family Synechococcaceae; genus Synechococcus; species Synechococcus sp. H55.10. Next base: position 9,006 of record NZ_JANSJJ010000310.1, on the reverse strand, counting down.
GCGCCTCAACGGCCCCCAGCGGGGACAGGTGCTGGATTTTTTCGGCGGACAAGCGGATCTGCAGCAGGGGATCATCCGCGCCCTGCACCCCAACAGCTTCATCGAGGATCCCACCCGCATCTATCGAGCAGTGCGCTTTGCGGTGCGCCTGGGCTTTAGCTTGGACTCGACCACAGAAAAATGGATCCGCGCTGCCGTGGCCAGTGGCCTGCACGATGCTGTCGGCGGGGATCGCCTCAAGCAAGAGCTGGCCTACATTTTCCAATCCCGCGATTGGCCGCAGGCTTTTGAACGGCTGGCGGAATGGGGAGCCTTGCGCTGTATTCACCCCGACCTGGAGTGGGATCCCTCCCTGTGTCGGCGGTTGCAGCGGGTGGGCCGCTGGGCCCATCACTTTCGCCGCCGCTATCCCGAGCTGGGCTCCCAGGAGATCTGGCAACTGCGCCTCGAGGCTCTCCTCCTCACACTGCCCCAAGCGCCCCAGGTAGCCAACCAGCTCCACCTCACCCAAGCGGGCGTCGAACGCCTCAGCCAGTTCCCCCACTACCAAACCCTGCTGGCCCAACTGAATTCTGGATCCCTGTCTCCTGCCCAGGTGGTGCAACGGCTGCAGGGGCTGCGGATCCCGGCGGTGATTTTGTTGGCCAGCCTTGCCGACAAACCGGCCCGGCGACTGATCTGGCGCTACTTGCAGGAGTGGCACTGGGTCAAGCCGCTCCTCAACGGCCATGACCTGCGTCGTCTGGGCTATAGGCCAGGTCGCTCTTTCCAGGCGATCTTGGAGCAACTGCGTTGTCTCACCCTCAACGGCGAACTCACCACCCCGGCAGAAGCCGAAGCCTGGCTACAAGAACACTTTCCCTTGCCGCCAGCTCAACCCAGCGAGGAGCCCCATCAATCGAAATAGAAGAGAGTTACCAACTTGTGTTGCTCCTCGGCGTGCTTACAGGCATCCAGGAGCGTGACGCTGTCGTGAAAGACAAAGCAGATCAACTGCTGACACTTGCTGATGATCTCCAGATTGCACAGGCGGCTGGCTTCTGCCAGGGGAAGGTGGTCATTTTCGGGGTGCTCTACCAAATGCAGCACCTGCTCCAGGCTGGCCCGCGACTCTGCCGGCTGTCGCTCCAGGCTTTGCGGCAAGATCACCGTCAGCGATTTCATGTCCGCCCGCATCGCCCCCCGAATCACAGCCAGGTTGGTGCCAATGGCCCCAGAGGTGAGGATCTGGTTGCCGGTGAGGGCCAAAGCATAGCTGAGGGTCTCGATGAGGTACTGGTGGGTGATGGGCACGTGACGACTGCCCAGGATTGCCACTCGTTTCGGCCCAACTTGCTGAATCGCGGCCAGCTCCTGCAAAAAGGTGTCAACGCTGGTGGGAAGATCAATAGACTGGGTCAACGGGATCCCTCGGCAAACTTTCAAGATCTTGGCTAGGCTATGCTAGCCCAATTTTTCGCCTTGGGATCCGGCCTTATTGGGTCGCGGCCTCTACCAGCGCAGCAGCGCGGCTGCTCCTTGGAATTCGTGGAGCAAGCGGTCTTCGGCCTCGCCACGGACAAACTCCAGCTTGGCGCCAAAATCGCGGGCCAGCACCCAGACCTGATCCCGCAGCGCCACCGGTTGCGGCTCTGGGCAGAGGAGCCGGGCCATCTCCTGGGTTCCCCCCACCGATCCGTCTGGGCAGCGCCAGATGGTAGTCTCCAACCTCCAGGGCAGGACGAGAATTTCCACCCGACCCAGTTGGAGAGCGTCCAGCACCGCGTCCACGCCCCAAGCGCCGGGCTGCTCCCGAATCCGCTCCAACAAGGCCAGTTCCCCTCGGCGCTCGGCGGCCTCCAGGACGGGCAGCACCCGCTCGAGGATGTCTTGCGGTGTGGGGGCGTGGAAATTGGTCGGATGCCCCACCCGCGCGACGATGCGGTTGCGCAAGCCGCGGTTGAGGTAGCCCTCAAAGTGAGACACCTGCCAGGCTTCCCCCATGAGCACCAGGCGCTCGATGCCCAGGCGATCCACCGCTTTGTCGAGGGCCTGGGCCAGGCGCTGGTAGAGCTTGTGCATCCAGAGGCTGACCTTGGCCGCCTCCCGCTCCTTGGGGGAGAGTTTGTCGAAGGTGCCGCCGCTGCGGGCGCGACGCTCGGCAACGACATTCTCGATGCGGCCGGCCAGCTCCTGGAGTTCTCGCCACTCGTCGGCGCTGATGTTGGCAAAGACTTCCGTGTCCTCCCGCAGTTCTCCCAAAAAGAGCTCGTAGAAGTGCCACCTGGCGCCGGACAGGTGCAACACCCCGGCCCGCTCATATTCATCGAAGGCGAAAATCAAAGGGGTCAAGTACGGCTCACCCCAGCGGGCTTCTACCCGCCCGTGGGCCAGATCCACTACGGGCAGCTCCACCTGCAGGTCGATTCGACGCAGCACTAGCTTGCCATCAGCGTTGCGGCTGGCAAAAAGAACTAAGGTGCGGGCGGAAGGGCGCTCCTGTTCCAACAGGGCAAGGATTTGCTCGTAGAGAGAAGGATCCCGCTTGCCCTCCCGGAACTCCGGCAGCTCTTTGATAGCGTTCTTGATGCGTCCCACCCAGGCAAGGCGGGCGTTTTCAGGACGGGCAGGGTTGATGTCGGCGTATAACGAGAGCACCGGCGTGCTGCTGTCGCCAAAGGCAGCTTGCAAATCCCGGATCAGGGTGTTGAGCTCGTCCATGGTTTTGAAAGGGCTTCACTGCAAGATATCTAAAGTAGGGAATGCGACGGCAGATCCCTCAAGGGATCCCACGCAAGATGGAGCTCAGTTGAGCTGGGCTTGGGGAGAAGATTCTGCCTGGATCTGGATAGTGTAGCTCATGTGGCTGTGAACACCCCTGCCCAGCCAATGGCCGTAGATAGGAGCGGCATCTCTGGGGTAGGCGCTGGCCGCCAAAGCCACATGGCCATCGGCCACGGCCAGCCCTTGGGTGGGATCGAACCCTCGCCAACCGGCCCCTGGCAGATACACCTCCGCCCAGGCGTGCAGATGACGATGCACAGGCTCTGTGGTCTCCCCCGCCGGCTGCGAAGAACCGACCTGGTAGCCACTGACAAAGCGTGCGGCCAAGCCTACGGTGCGGCAGACCTCCATAAACACCAGCGTCAGGTCACGGCAGGCGCCGGTTTTGCGCTGCCAGGTCAGGCCGGCGGGCCAAGGATCCCCCTTTTCCCGCAAGATGTGGCGGCACTCGGAGTAGATGCGTTGGTTAAGCGCCGGCAAAAAAGCCGTCGTCTCCCCCTGCACCTGATCCCAGAGCTCCCAGGCCAGGCTTTGGATGCCGGCATCTGCCTGGGTCGCCAGATAGGGCTGCAGTTGGGCTGCCAGCGTGCTGGGGTAGTTGATGGGAAGGTGGGTGGCCCAATCGCAGAGCAGATAGTCAAAGGGGTTGCGCCGCAGGGTGACCACGGTGGACTGGGTTTGGACGCGCAGATGTTCGGTGGGATCCCCAAACCAGAGCTGAACCGCCGCGTTGCCATCCAGATCCACCAGCTCCGATTGGCCTGCCGGGCGGGGATCCACCTGCAGATCAAAGGCCAAGAGGGCTTGGATCCCGTTGCAACGAGGTCGCAAGCGCACAGTGTGGGGCTCCAGTTGCACCGGACAACTGTAGCGGTATTCGATGAAATGGCGGATTTGAATTTGCACGGTTCGGTGAATGGATACTCCTCAGAGCCGGCCCAACCCCAGACGAACTAGGGATGGTCTTGCTTGGCCTGTTGCCAGAGAACTTCCAATTCCTGGAGACTGCGTCCTTTGAGCATGGAGCCTTTGCCATCGCCGGGCATGGATCCTGTCGGCTCCTGGGCCAGCTCTTCCATGCGCAAAAAACGACGGGCAAAACGCAGGTTGGTCTGAGCCAGCGCTTGGGCAGCATCCAAGCCATAGCAACGGCCCAAGTCGACCAGAGCAAACAGCAGATCCCCCAACTCGGCTGCCTGTCGGGCCGGATCGGGGGGATCCCTTTCCAATTCTTGGCGCAGCTCGGCTTCTTCCTCGCGGATCTTGGCCCAGATCCCCTTCACCGTTGGCCACTCAAATCCCGCTCCCACCACCTTTTGGGAGATCTTCAGAGCAGCCATCAGGGGGGGCAAACTTTGAGCATAGTGGAGCAGCTTTTGACCAAGGTTTTGATCCGGTTGCTCCTCTTGCTTGATCTGCTCCCAAGAGCGGTGCAGCTCGGCCAGGTCTGCCGGCACAGCCTCCCCAAATACGTGGGGGTGACGACGGATCAGCTTATCGGCAATCCGCGCCGCCACAGCTTCCAGATCAAAGTGGTTCTGCTCGGCAAAGATCTGCGACTGCAGCACCACCTGCAACAACAAATCCCCCAGCTCATCGGCAATCGCTGCCGGATCCCCGCCGCGAATGGCCGCTACCGCCTCATACGCCTCTTCGAGAATGTAGGGAGTAAGAGACTCTGGAGTTTGGGCCCGATCCCAAGGGCAGCCGTCGGGAGCACGCAACCGAGCCACAATCGCCGCCAAACGACTCAGGTGCAGAGTAGAGGCGGGACGCTCCAGATAAAGGTGGGCAAAATGGCCCGTTGTCTGCGGATCCCAGCTTTGAAGCGTCAAGGGGCCGGCCACCACCTCTAAGCCTTCTGCCAGCAGCGTAACAGACTGGACAGGGGCACAGACCTGTTGCAGAAAACGGCGCAACTCCCCCAGATCCTTTCCCCCACAGCTTTTCAGCAGCAGGGATCCCTGCTCCGCAGTAGACCACCGAGCCAGCGCCTGTTGCCAGTCGGGCTGAAGACTATCCAGCGTTTGCAGCATGGTCAAAAGGGTAGGTGCGGCCCAAATCCAAAAGGCGGCTGAGCTGCTCTAGATCGATGAAACTCAACTCCAAAAGAATCATCAGCAACGGCCCTTGCTGGCGATGCTGCAGCTTTTTGGCCAAACTCAGTTGAGAACGGTCGATAATACCCGTTTCCAACAGATATTCCTCAAGGGCTGGGGGGGGAATTGGATCTAGCATGGTCGTTTCGCGGCGCTGAAGAAGGACGACTGTGAAAACTGAGAAGATAGTCAACCAATGTAACTATTCTTAACACTCCTATAGGATTTCGGCAAAGATCTGGCCAGCGAGTGGGCCAAAGGCCGGTTTGCCAAGCCCTGCGCCCACAGCTCCACAGCGAGAAAACCCCTAGATTACTCGGGTAAATGAGGTTTTCGTATCCAAAGATACAAAAAACAGTTGGAAGAGGTCATGGTATGATAGCAGACTCACGAACAGTTGGCAGCATCTCAAAAGGCTGGCTAGCTTTTCCTCTTGGGAAAAACCAGGGAGCTTGAGCAAGATGTTACCTTTTTATCCTGGCAACTTCGGTACTTAAGATAAAAATCTTACATTAATGGCTCAGGGATCCAGTGGGTTCTGGGCTTTGCCTTGTTGTTTGGGTCGGGTCAGGTTTCGGGCCTGCACCGGCCTAGGTCTCGGCTAAGCTAGAGATGGTTGCAGCATGAACTCTCCCTATGTCTGAAGCTCAGGGGTTACTGCCGGTGGGGGCGACGGTTCAGGTGGTGGAGATACCGCCCTATCTAAAGACGGCTGACCCGATGCCGATGTTGCGCCCGGCCCATTTGATCCGCTTGCACGAACAAGGGGTGATCCTGCAGCGGCGGCTGTTGGGCACCTATTGTGTGCAATTTGCCAATGGCGTCTTTCTCATCGACGGGAAATATATTGCCCCGGTGGGATCCCTGTCTTAACGGGCCCATCTCTCTTCCAAGGCAGCTCGATGGGTTTTTGGGATCGGACAGCTTGCTGCAGAATTGAGTTTTCACCTTACCGGCGGACTTTCGCGGTAGATTAAAGTGTGCCAATTGAGGTTGGATCAAGGTTTGGCTTATCCGCTGGGATCCGCCTTAACTGGCAGCAATTGGTTCTTCTGCTTCTGTTGCCCTCCATCCCACAAGACCAGCGCTGCTTATGCCCAGAGTTATCGTTACAGATCCCATCGATCAGGCGGGGATCGATATCCTCTCTCAAGTGGCTCAGGTGGATGTGCAAACCCAGCTCACCCCAGAGCAGTTGATCGCGGTTATCCCCAGCTACGATGCCATCATGGTGCGCTCCGGCACACGGGTCACCCGCGAGGTGATCGAGGCGGGGACGAACTTGAAAATCATCGGGCGGGCGGGTGTTGGAGTCGATAACATCGATGTGCCTGCCGCAACCAAAGCCGGGATCCTGGTGGTCAACTCGCCCGAGGGCAACACCATTGCCGCTGCCGAGCACGCCATTGCTTTAATGATGGCCCTCTCGCGCCACATACCGGATGCCAATGCCTCTCTGAAAGCGGGCCAATGGAATCGGCAGGAGTTTGTCGGCGTAGAAGTCTACAAAAAAACCCTGGGGATTGTGGGATTGGGGCGAATTGGCTCCCACGTGGCCCAGATTGCCAAGGCGATGGGGATGAAGCTGCTGGCCTACGACCCCTACCTCTCCATGGAGCGGGCAGAGCAACTGGGGGTGCGCCTGGTGGACTTCACGACTTTGGTACAGGAATCGGACTACATCACTCTGCACATTCCCAAAACGCCTGAAACCACCAACCTGTTCAACGCCGAAACCTTCCGTATGATGAAGCCGACTGCTCGCCTAATTAACTGTGCCCGTGGCGGCTTGGTGGATGAACAGGCGCTGTACGAAGCCCTGAAATCCGGCCAAATTGCCGGAGCCGCTTTGGATGTCTTTGCCAACGAGCCGCTGAAGGACTCTCCGCTGTTTTCTTTGGGCAAGGAAGTCCTGCTCACCCCCCACCTAGGGGCCTCCACCGAAGAAGCCCAGGTGAATGTGGCTATCGACGTGGCCGAGCAGATCCGCGATGTGTTGTTGGGGCTGCCGGCCCGCTCTGCCGTGAATATCCCCGGCTTACAGGCAGAGGTGTTGCAAAACCTGAGACCCTACCTGGACTTGGCCGAAACCTTGGGCAACTTGGTTGGCCAGTTGGCTGGGGATCGCGTCAACCAGTTGGAGATCCGCCTGCAGGGAGATCTGGCGGAAAAAGATGGGCAGCCGATCGTCATTGCCGCCCTCAAAGGGCTTTTGACGCTGGCGCTGCGGGAACGGGTCAACTACGTCAACGCCTCCATCGAGGCCAAAGAACGGGGCATTCGGGTGGTGGAAACTCGAGATCCCTCCTTGAAAGATTATTCGGGATCCCTGACGTTGATTGCCCATGGCCCCAATGGGATCCGCTCCGTTTCGGGGGCGTTGATCGGGGAGCGAGAGGTGCGGATTACCCAGATTGACGAGTTCCCGGTGAATGTGCCCCCTTCCGCCAACATGCTGATGACCCTGCACCGAGATATGCCCGGGATCATCGGGCGAATTGGCACCCTGCTGGGAGCCTACAATGTCAACATCGCCAGCATGCAGGTGGGCCGCAAGATCATCCGCGGCGATGCAGTAATGGTGCTCAGCTTAGATGATCCCCTGCCAGATGGGATCCTAGAAGAGGTACTCAAGCAGCCGGGCATTCGCGACGCTTTTGTGGTGAACCTCTAGAGCCGCTGGTAGCGATCCCCAAACCTCACTTCCCCTAGCTAGCGAGACGGAGTCTTGGCTTGAGCCAGAGCGATCTGTCCTTAAACCTGCCTCAGATCCCAGACTGGGATTGGCCGGCGTTTCTGGAGTCGCTGGGCCATTTTGGTGTGGATCTCAGCCTGGAGCGCATGCAAGTCCTGCTGCAGCGCCTGGGTCGGCCCCAAGCCGGGATCCCGGCTATCCACGTGGCCGGCACCAACGGCAAGGGATCCGTCTGTGCCTGGGTCAGCCACGTGCTGTGGGCAGCGGGCTATCGCGTCGGTCGCTACACCTCTCCCCATTTGGTGGACTGGCGGGAGCGGATCTGGCTGAACGGGGAGTACATTTCTGCCAACGACTGGAGCCAAGCGTTGGCCCAAGTGCGCGACTGCCTACAAACCTATGCTCCTGGCGAGGCTTCTCCCACCCAGTTTGAGGTCATCACCGCTGCCGCTTGGCTGTACTTCCGCCGGCAAAAGGTGGACGTGGCAGTGATAGAAGTGGGCTTGGGTGGTCGGCTGGATGCCACCAATGCCGGGATCGAGCCCGTGGTGACCGCCATCACCTCCATCGGCTGGGATCATTGGCAGCGCTTGGGCAACAGCCTGCCCCGAATTGCCTCTGAAAAGGCGGGTATTCTCAAGCCAGGGATCCCAGCAGTGTGCGCACCCCAAACCCCAGAGGTTACAGCAGTTATCCGAGCCAAGGCAGAGCAGTTGCAAAGCCCCCTACGGGTGGTTGAACCCCTGCAATGGTTGCAACCCCAAACCGTCCGATGGCGAGGGCAGATCCTCACCTTGCCCCTCAGCGGCGATGTACAACTCACCAATGCAGCGGTAGCCCTTGCCGTTGTGGAAACCCTACAACAACAGGGCTGGCAGATCCCCGATGCCGCCGTAGAAAAGGGGTTTGCCATCACCCGCTGGCCGGGGCGCTTACAACGGGTGCAGCTTGGTTGCCGCCAGTTGCTGATGGATGGAGCCCACAACTTACCCGCCGCCCAGGCTCTCCGTCGTTATCTAGACAAGCACCAACCTGGATCCCTTGCCTGGTATGTCGGTATCCTCAGCACCAAGGATGTCAAAGGTATTCTCAGCACCCTGCTGCGACCGGGAGATTCCTTCTTCGCCTTGCCAATTGCCGGACACTTAGGGACAGATCCCGAACAACTGGCCCAACTGGCCCAAACCCTGCAACCCCATCTCGCTTCAGCACAAGCATTGCCCGATTTGTCTACTTTTTGTGTTCAGATGCAGGAGTCTCAAGCTGTTGGGGAGCCACCGGCTGTGGTTTGCGGGTCTTTGTATCTATTGGGCCAAGTGATGCGGGAATGCTTGGGATGGGGATTGGCCCGTTGACAGCGGGGTTGAGCAAAGACTAGCCCCCCCTTGGGTGGTGGGGGGGCAGAGGTGAGCCTGGCACCGAGCTAGGTTACCGGCGGGTCACCCCACC
>NZ_JANSJJ010000309.1:0-24895 GCF_047502715.1 Synechococcus sp. H55.10 | reverse complement strand
GAGCGCTTGGGCTGACTCTCTCTGGGAGAGGGGCTGGGGGTGGTCGCGTGAGCGGCGCGGAGCGCTTGGGCTGACTCCCTCAGGGAGAGGGGCCGGGGATAAGGACAACTGCTGCCAGAGCATCAGACGGGATCTAGGAGTTAGCAGAAAGGGGTACGCTGGCAAGGCTAAGATCCGATTGACCCAGTTCCGTTCCCTGCTCCCGCAGCGGGCGGGATGGGTCAACTTGGAAGCTGTTGATCCCTGCAACCTCTTCTGACCCTGTGCCGACGCTACAACTGGCCTCGCCAACTTCCGCGGCCTGGATCGAGCAGGCCATTCGCCACCTCGACCTGATCTTGCTAGATCACGCCAACTGCGAGAAGAAAGCAGCGGGCAATGCCCTCAGCTTGCTGTTTCGCTACCCCGCCAACGGGCGGCTGGTGGAAGCCCTTTCACCACTGGCGCGGGAGGAGCTGCAGCACTTTGAGCGGGTTCACCGGCACCTGCAACGGCTGGGGATCCCGATCAGGCCCCTCTCGGCTGCTCCCTATGCCAGCCGCCTCAACCAGCACCTACGCCGCTCCGAGCCGGAGCATCTCTTGGATGCACTGCTAGTGGCCGCCATCATCGAGGCCCGCAGCCACGAACGCCTAGGCCTGCTGGGGATCCACGTCCCCGACCCGGAGCTGCGGCAGTTTTACCTCTGGCTGGCGGCGGCTGAAGAGCGGCACTGGCAGTTGTATTTGGATCTGGCGCTAGAACAGTTCCCCGCCGAGCCGGTGCAGGAGCGGCTGGACGGTTTGCTGCAGGTGGAAGCCGAGATCCTCTCCACCCTTCACCCCGAGCCTCGTGTCCACAGCTAACCTCTCCCCTTCCCGTGCAACCCCATGTTCCAGGCAACGCGGCGGTGGCTGGCCCTCTGGTACACGGTGGTAACGGGGGTGTTTTTGTTGCTGTTTGCCGGCAGCTTCTACTGGTATGTGCAGTCAACCCTGATTGAGCGGGTGGACGACACGCTGGGCCATGTGGTGGAAATTGTCGAGCGCTCCCTGGTGGTGGACGAGAGCCTCTTGGACCCGCAGCAGGCCCGCCACAGCTTGGAAGCCAGCTTTCGGGATGATCCCAGCACCCTAGCAGACGACCACATCGACCTGGAGTGGTTTGATCCCCAGGGATCCCTCATCTGGTCCACCGTGCCCGGCGGCATCCCTGCCCCCCTGCTGACGGAGGGATCCCTGCACACCGCCCGCATCGCGCCTGGGTATTGGCTGCGCCAGTTCACCGAGCCGATCCTGGCCAGTGGGAAGCTGCTGGGGTATTTGCGGGTCAGCCACCCCTGGTTTGAGGTGAGCAAGCCGACACGCCAGCTCATTCGGGATCTCAGCCTCTGGGTAGCGGCCAGTTTGGCCTGTGTAGGAGCAATCGGCTGGCTGCTCTCCGGTTTGGCCATGCAGCCCATCCGCCAGTCTTACCAGCAGCTCAAGCAATTTACCGCCGATGCCTCCCACGAGCTGCGCAGCCCCTTGGCCAGCATCCAGACCACGGTACAGGTGGCTTTGGCAGACTCCCAATTGGATGCCGACACCCGCCAGCGCTGGCAGATGGTGGAGCGGCTGTGCCTGCGGCTGGGCCGGCTGGTGGACGACCTGCTGTTTCTGGCCCGCCACGACAGCGGCATGGTGCCTTTCCAGCCCCGCTGCTGTGCCCTGGATGCTCTGCTGCTGCAGGTGGTGGAAGAGTTGCAGGGCTTGGCCAACCAAAAAGGGATCCGTCTAAAGCTGGATATGGCCGCCCCCCCAGAGGAGACGGGAGGGGATCCCTTTGCCTTTTGGGGAGATGAAGAGCAACTGGCCCGCCTGTTCACCAACCTAATCGAAAACGCCCTTCTCCACACCCCCCCCGGCGGCGAGGTGCAGGTGCGGCTAAAACAGCGGCTGCGCTCCGGATCCCCAGAACTGGTGCTGCAGGTGCAAGATACCGGGCCGGGGATCCCACCCCAGGCACTGCCCCACCTGTTCGACCGTTTCTACCGGGTGGATCCGGCCCGCAGCGGGGATCCCAATCGGCGGTCGGGCTCAGGTTTGGGGCTGGCCATTGTCAAAAGCATCGCCGAGCAGCACCGGGGACAGGTGCGGGTTGAGAGCAAGGTGGGGCAGGGATCCACCTTTGAGGTGATTTTGCCCCAGCGACGATTGGAAACTTGCACTCCAGAAACTGTCTAAAGGTGCTCTAGAAAACAGACAATTCTTGGACAGTATGTTAAATTCAGACTAAAGTTCAGTTTACTCTTTACTGCAAACATCCTGGCTTAATAGCCTTACTTTTGAGCCGAGGCTCTTTTTCTGACTTTCCGTCATTTTCTGTTTCCGGATTTCAGAATTTCTCTTTAAAAGCAAAGTCAGGACTAAGACAGATGAGGCGGAACTGGATCCCAGCCTCTACTTCCTCTTGCAAGTTGCCGGCAGGGTAGTAAGCCGACTGCTTGAGTATGTCTGTTTACCGGCAAGTCCGGAGAAGTTCCTCTCCCCCTCCTCCAAAAACTTCCAAAAAAATGTATCGTTTCCAAGTTCGCGCCACCACTCAGCCCGGTGATCGAATTGCCCTGGTGGGATCCAGCCCTCGGTTGGGCGCCTGGGATCCGAGCCGCTGTGTTTGGCTGCAGACGGATCCCGCTTGTTATCCGCTCTGGTGGGTGGAGTTGCCATTAGGCCTGGCAGATGGCACTTCTGGCCCCCTATCCTCCGGGGAGTGGCCTCAAGAGACCCCTCGAGTGGAGTACCGATATCTGCGCGTTCAGGCCGATGGCGAAGTTATTTGGGAAGCTGCCGATAGGAATCGCTGGGTGCCGCTTGAGCCTCAGCCTTTGCCATCAGTTTTGATCGTGGAAGATGGCGAGTTTGGCCGGATCCCTTCCTGTCCTTACGGCTATTTTGCCACCCCTATTCTTGAGCCTGAGCCTGAAGATTTGCCGGGACTGAAGATAGTTGTTTTGGGTAGCTCCGTTGCCCTGGGGTGCAGCGCCTGGCTATTGCGAGGTTGGGCCTGGCTGTTGCAGAAAGCCTTGCGGGAGCGCTACGGCCATCGGGTGCGTAATCTCTCGGAATTGGGGGCTACGGTCAGCCGAACGCTGGCACGGTTTGATCAAGTTGTCGTTCCCGAACAACCGGACGTGGTAATTGTGGCCTTGTCGTTGGGAAATGAGGGCTTGGCCACGGCTCTGCCGGAGCATCGACGTGCCGTCCAAAGGCGGTTTGAAAACGGCCTGCGACGCCTGATTGAGAAGATTCAAAATATAGGCGCTTTGCCCATCTTGGCAGGGGTCTATCCTCACGGCGACTATGGTCCAGAACAGCATCTGCTTCTGCAGGAAACTCAGCAAAAGATGCTCGGTTGGGGATGCCCTGTGTTCAATTGGCTGCCCATCCTAGACGATGGCCAGGGCCGCTGGAAACCAGACCTTGCTTTTGACCCCGCTCACCCCAATTCCAGGGGGCATCGGGTTATGTTTGAGGCCATCGATCTCTCGCTCTTCGAGCCCGGCCAAGTTCTTTCGGCTCGTGGAAAGCTGGCTCAATCCACTGCAGAACGAATCATTTTTGAAGACGGCAATGGCTTTTGGGTAGCTGCAGAAATAGGCAGAGATCAATTTCGCATCGTGAATATAACCCCCTACCCTTATACCCTTGCGCCAACTTGGCAATCTTTGCAGACTGCTTTCCAAAAATCACGCCTGCAGCCGGGACTGTATATTGGCAGAAGCGATGCAAGGATAGGAGACAAGACCCTACATTTACTTTCCATACAAGAGGACAGTTCGGTTCAAACCACCCTCTCCATTCCTGCAGATGCCGACCTCATCTTCTCCCCAATAGCTCAGTTCTTTTCCGCAGAAGCAGTAGAAACGATCTTCGAGGATGGATCGTTGACCCTTCTCAAGCTCAGTGGATCTTCAAAAGGCTCTTCTGATCCCAGGCCTCGCCTGTGCGTGATCAATCGGAGCAATCACGAGTACAACATCCACCCCATGTGGAAAGAAGTGCGGGCTGCCCTCAGAGCTTTGCCATCAGGGGTTTATGAGGATCCCCTCTATCGCGATGCTCCTTTCCGCACGTTGATGATTGGAGAAGGGGGGTTGGAAAGCCGGGTCAAGGCCGCTCCCAACTCGGTTATGTTGTTGGAATACACGTGCGCCTTATCCGATATCCATCGCGTTGCCGTTGTCCCTCTGGGGGATCGCTGTGCAGTGCGAATGCTGCTCTACAAGCTGGAATATGACGGGCCTGCATTTCCTTTTGATCTGACCCGCACCAGCAACTTGGCCGATGTGGCCGATATGATCCACCACGAGTTTCAGGGCATGTGGGATCCGCAATATTTGCACTACAGCCCTGAAGACAGGCGAATTTATCACAGCAAGTGGACAGGTCTTTCTTTCGGCCATGAGGTGGAAGAAGGGGAAGATCCACTGCAGAATATGAATCCAATCCACGAGCGGATGCGGACTCGTTATACAGCTCGCGCCAAGCGCTTTCTGTATGTCTTGGAAAAGGCCGATAAAGTTTTGTTCGTGCGCACAGGCGGTTGCCGGCGAGAGGCTGTTGTTGACTTGGTAGATAAGCTGGCGGCTAAGCGCAGGGGCAAGCCTTTCTTGTTGCTGGTTATTTCCCTTCAGTCTTCCGATGAGTTTGTAGGGATCCCCAATGTTATCCATTACAACTTGGAGTTTAACCCCGACCGCATGTGTGCAGATCCTGAGCATTGGAAGTACTGCACAGGGATCATGAGGGATATTCTCCATTCCTTGGGGGTCTCTAGCCGCAATCTTTTCTGGTGCCCCCCACAACTGTAGGCGCCGACAATGGGCGGGTGGGGATAGAGCAGAAGTTTGAGGCGCTCCAAGGTGCTCAATCCAGAAAGCTGATGATCGGACTCGAACCGATGACCTGCTCATTACGAGTGAGCTGCTCTACCGACTGAGCTACATCAGCAACGGTTGATTCGATGGGGGAACCCGCCACTCCGGAGCAAGCAATCCCGATCTTGATCCTGGGCAAGCTTACTGATCTTACCTCATCCTTGCCTTACTCGGGATCCCCGGCGCCACAACCCCAGAGATAGCCCCAGCGTCAGCCACACCAACCAATCCCCCGTGCGGCTGTAGAAGGTGGTCTCAGAACGCCGCCTTACCTCTCCCGTGATCACCCCCCGCTGAAAGATGGGGCCGACCTGCTGGAGCCGACCTGAGGGATCCACCACCAGGTTGCCGCCGGTGTTGTTGACAAACACCATGCTACGCCGGTTTTCCACAGCCCGGAAAACCGAGAGCTTGCCGTGCAGCATCGGCCAGTGGCTATTGCCAAACCAGCTATCATCCGAAATCACGATCAAAGACTCGGCGCCGTGACGGGTTAGAGCGCGGCTGGGCGCAGGCAGCACGCTCTCCAGGCAGATCATCACCCCCAAAGGCCCGAAAAGCTCGCCCCCGGCCAAAGGCCGATAGCCATCCGGCGAGGGCACATAGCGCCCCGACTCGAAATAGGGAAAGATCCACTGCTTGCCAAACCCATCCAGCAAGCTGCCCTGGGCGTCGAACAACAGGGCCATGTTCAACAATCGCTGCTGCTCCTCCGGCAGATGGGCTGTGCGGGGATCCGGCTCTGTTGCCCCCGTAATCAAAGCGCCTTCTGGCGGCAGAATCGCTTGCATCGGCTCGATCACATAAGGTTCCAGGGCGGTATTCAGCAGCCGCGCCCGCAGCGCCCCCTCCGGCCAAATCACCAATTGTGCGCCGGCGGCCACCCCCTGGGCAGAAAGTTGATGCAGCTCCCGGTAGCGCTCCCTGCGATAGTCCCAACTGCGATCGGCTTCCAACCAAGCCACCTGCTGCACCGCCGCCACCCGAAAGCCGGGATCCCTGGCCACAGCATCGAAGTAGGCCAGGCGCACGCTTCCATAAGCCAAGACCAGCCCCGTCAACCCCAGGCCCCAGGCGAGCGTACTCCAGAAATCCCTGTTCCTGAGCAGCTCATCCAAGCAGGTTCTCAGGGATCCTCGGGCCATCTGCCTGGCCATCTGCCAAAGCACCCCATTGACAAACACAGCAAAAAAGGTAACCCCCCAGATGCCTGTGATATCGGCCACCTGGATGGCAAGGGGCCAATCGAACAACAGGGAGCCCCAATGAAAGGGAATAGGCCACCAGAGCAAGCCCAACAGCCCATCCAAACCTGTCCAGACCGTGGCCAAGCCCAGCGGACGCGCCCAAGGCGGCAGGGGATGACTCAGATGCAAACTCAGGAGCGTAGCAGTGGTAAAGAAAAGGGGGATCAGGGGGGCCACCACCACGCCCCCCAAGATCTCCCAGGCGCTCAGCACCTTGACTGAGAAGGGATCCACCCAGAAGGCATACAGGCAAACCCAAAACCAAAGGCCATAGGCCAAACGCCACCGCGCCCACCCTTGCTGTTGTTCGCACAAGTCAAACAGCGGGGCTAGGCCCAGCAGCGCCCCCGGAAACCAATGCAGCCAGCGGTTGGGGGATCCCAGGCAAAGTAGCAGAATGGCCAGCCCCATCAGCCAGCGCCTGCCTGGGTTTCCTTTTTGGAGCAGATCCTGCTGTTGGGTTGAATCTCCCACTTTCAGCTTCATCAACAAGCGCCTAAATCTAAAGCTGTGTTAACATTTTGCATAACTTCAGGGGTCTGGCGCCTTCCGGCTTGGCTTGGGGATCTCGTCAGCGGTGCGTAGCACTATGGGCAAGGTTTTGGTTTTGAATGCCTCCTACGAGCCGCTCAACATCACCAGTTGGCGCAGGGCGGTTGTTCTGCTGCTCAAGGGCAAGGCCGAGCAAATCGAGCACAACGGTCGAGTGGTGTACGGCAACATTCCTTTGCCCACTGTCATTCGTCTGCGCCACTATGTCCACGTTCCCCACAAGGAGATCCCGCTCACGCGCCGCAACGTCCTCTACCGGGATGGGCACCGCTGTCAGTACTGCGGTTGCTACGGCGAAGACCTCACCCTCGATCACGTGATCCCGCGCTCCCGCGGCGGTGGAGATACTTGGGAGAACGTGGTCAGCGCCTGTGTGCGCTGCAACGTAAAAAAGGGCAACCGCACCCCCCGCGAAGCCGGTATGCCCCTGCTGCGCCAACCCCGCCGTCCCCACAGCACCCTCTACTTTGAAATCTCCAAAGCGGTTGACAGTGGTTCCCACCGAGAATGGTCCAAGTACGCCATCGGCCTGGAAGGGGATCCCCAAGAGGAACCGTTGGACAACGGCTAAGGATGGAGTTCTGACGTGGGGGCAGCTTTGGAAATGGGGGGAGAGGTGGTGGCCGGGATCCCCGTCTCGATCCACTGGTGGATCAGGGCATTGACCTGTTCGGGGCGCTCATCGTGAGGGCAGTGGCCGGCCTCCAGGAAGTATTCCACCGCCTGAGGGTAGTGAGCCCGGTAGAGCTTAGAGCGCTCGCGGGCCCGCATCCAGGGATCCCGTTCTCCCCAGATCAACAACAGCGGGCGCACCAAGCTGCGCAGCAGCTCATCCACGTAGCGTCCCTTCTGCCCGCCCCGCATCAAGGCTACAAACACATCGGCAGCCCCCGGATCCCGCGTGGGGCGGTGGATGTCTTCCACCAGTTGGTCTGTCACCGCCGCCGGGTCGTAGTAGACCTGCTTCAGCTTGGCCCGGATCACGTGCGGCTGTCGCAAGTACTGAAACAGCAAGTAAGATACCAGGCGCTGCCGCAGGCCCCAGCCCACCAATCCGCCCAGCCATTGCCGCCAGCCGCTCGGGGATCCTTTGAGCGTGGAGAACCCCCCTGCCCCATTCAAGAGCACCACGCCCCGCACCCACTCCGGCCACTCCGCCGCCAGACTGAGCACCACATAGCCGCCCAGGGAGTTGCCGATCCCCACCACGGGCCGACGGATCACCTGTTGGCAAAAGTCCCGCAGTTGATCCCGCCAGATTTCGGTGCGGTAGTCCCAGTTGGGCTTGGCGGAGCGACCGAAACCCAGCAAATCGATGGCATACACCTGATAGTGTTGCGCCAATTCGGGAATGTTTTTGCGCCAGTGGTCGGTGGAGGCCCCAAAGCCGTGCACCAAGAGCAAAGGCTGACCCTGCTCGCCTTGTTTGACATAATGAACCGACTGCCCTCGCCAAGTCCACCGCGCCGAAACGGGAGTGGCCGATGCCGATGTTGAAGCCATAGAAGTCGCTTGTAAGCTTTTCTTATTCTAGATTCTTTTAAATTCTGCTCAGCCGACTCTGGAGCTGTAGCCGCGCAGAGTATCCTAAACACGGATTGGACTTGCAGCATGATCGCCTTTTTGAGCGGCCACCTCGTCGCCATCGAATGGGGAGAGCGCAGCAGCCTCACCGTTGAGGTGCAGGGGATCGGCTATCGGGTCAAGGCCCCGGCGCGTTTTCTCAAGCAACTGCCCCCCATCGGAGAGCCCGTGCGGGTGTTTACCCACTTGGTGGTGCGAGAGACCGAGCTGGTGTTGTACGGGTTTGGCTCGCCAGCCGAGCGCGATTTGTTTGTGGAGCTCATCAAAGTTGCGGGGGTAGGGCCGGCTCTGGGTTTGGCTCTGCTGAATACCTTTGGCCTGCCGGAGCTGGTTCAGGCAGTGGTGACCGAAAACGTGCGCCTACTTTCCCTCGCACCAGGGGTAGGTCACAAAACGGCCCAGCGGCTGGCCTTGGAGCTGAAAACCAAGCTGGCCCACTGGCGACAAGGTTTGGAGAACGCAGATCGCCCCCTGGCCGGCGGGCCGCCCATGCCCATCCGGGAAGAGGTGGAAATGGCCTTGCTGGCCCTGGGCTACAGCGCTCAAGAAATTCAGGCGGCCCTGCAAGCTTTGCCCTCCCAGCCTCGCCCAACGGAAGAGTGGCTGCGGGATGCCATCACCTACCTCAGCCGCCAGCCATGAGCCCCTCTGTCCGCAAGCAGCCCCGCATCGGCATCCTGGGCGGCACCTTTAACCCTGTACATCACGGCCATTTGATCATGGCGGAACAAGCCCTTTGGCAGTTTGACCTGGATCAGGTGCTGTGGATGCCGGCAGGGGATCCCCCCCACAAGCCCCTGGCCGCCGGCGCCAGCAAAGCCGACCGCTTGGCTATGGTCAAACTGGCCATTGCCGACCACCAGCGCTTCGCCTGCTCAGAGCTGGAGATCCGCCGTCCGGGGCGCTCCTACACCATTGAGACGCTGCGCAGCCTTATCCAGGAGCAACCCAATACCCAGTGGTACTGGATCCTCGGCGTGGATGCCCTGCGGGATCTGCCCCAGTGGTATCGAGCCGAAGAATTGGCCCGCCTCTGCCACTGGATTGTCGCCCCACGGGTGGATGCCGGCGATGCCGCCCAGGTGTTGCGGTTGGTGGCCCAACAGTTGCCCATCCAGGCGGAAATCCTGGAAGCCCCTACCTTGACCCTCTCTTCCACCTACTTGCGGCGGCAAATCCAAAAGGGGGGATCCATTCGCTACCTGGTGCCCCCTGCCGTGGAGCACTACATCCGCCAGCACCGCCTCTACCTGCAGCGTGAAGAAGGGAAGGAATCCCTCCCCTCCGAATCAATCCGGTAGAAGTACCCCCAACCCCTTAGTAGGCCAAGCCCATGCTGCGGGTGGTTTCGGGGCCGAGATAGACCCGGATGCTCAAGAAATCCGTGGGGCAGGCAGTTTCGCAGCGTTTGCAGCCAACACAGTCTTCGGTGCGGGGAGAGGCCGCGATCATCCCGGCTTTGTTGTTCCCTTTCCAGGGCACCATCTCCAACACGTCGGTGGGACAAGCTCGCACACACTGAGTGCAGCCGATGCAGGTGTCGTAGATCTTGACCGAGTGAGCCATTAGCGTTCTCCAGTCGAGCAGGTTGAAAAGTTAAAAAAGATTGACCAATCGGCGTGGCAGCAACATCGCTGCGCAAGTGCCCTCAGTGTACTGTAGTCCTGCCAAGACACCCCAAGCTCCGATCCAAATGTTCAAACAAATTTACAGGATTGGGCTAGCGGAACGGCTGTCATAAGGGCCCCGGAGCCGTTGTTCCCGTTGGGCTAGGATCGCCTGAGAAAGACCAGGGCAAGGGATCCTATCAATGGGACGCTCGCTGCGGAATTGGAGAAGGCAAACCCAAGGCCAGATGCGCCGCCTGGGGCCTGTTTTGGCCGATATCCTCCAGGAGATCTACGCAGAGAACGTCCCTCGCCTGCGCCAATGGGATCGGCAGCTCACCGAGTGGGTGTACCGCCGCGGCTGGAGGGTGGATCCCTCCTTGCCCAAGGTGGCCATCTACGTGTTGGGCGCGGTGGTGATCCTGGCGATTCCGCTGCTCACCTTGGCGGTCTTGGTTGCCTTGGTTGCCTTTCTGGCCATCCAAATAGTTCAAAAATGGCCCCAGGAAGCCCCGGCAAGGGAGCGCCGTTATCTGCCCAGCGCCGACGCGGAGGACGACTCCGATCCCGGCCCAGAGAACTGGGATTTTTAGAGCCGGGCTAGCGGTCTTGTCGGATGCCCAAGCGCTGCTTCACCTGTCTGACCAGCTTTTGCTGGGAACGGTTTTCCAGCCTGTTCAGGCCGAGGGCGCCGGCCAGGATCCCCAACTGCAGCGCCAAGCTGGGCAGGGTGGTCTCCAGATCTCGCCCCGCCAAGGCCCGGAAGAAAAATACAAATGCCCCGATGGTGGCCGAGAATCCCACCGCCAGGTAGATGAAGCGCCGCAAACTCCGATAGGGAGCGGCCAGCTCCGTGAGCAGCCTCACCCGATCCGCCATCGGATCCTGGGGCAAGCTGGCTTTGGGCGAAGACTTGGGATCCGATTCTGCCATCGACTACACCTCCTCGGGCAACAGAAGGGGATCCCGACCGGAAACCCCCGCCAAAATGGCTTCGGCAGCGCGGCAGGCGGCCAGAATATCTTGCTCTTCCCCGCCCAGGTACACGCGGCCAAAGCTGCCAAAGGGCATCACCTCGAGGATGTTGATCCGGGCCGATTTTTCTGCCTCGTTGGCGGCCAGGGGGGCATAGCCTGCCGGCTGCACCTCCAGGATGTAGAGGGTTTGGCCGGCCAACAGCATTTGGCCGCGGCGGAAACGATTGATCAACTGGGTTTGGTGGGGATCGATGTTGCGGATGATCTGGCTGGAGATGATGCGCGGCTTGAGGCGCTCCTGTTCGCTCACCCCCAGAGCAGATAGAATGGCGCGGCCAGCCGTGCGGGTATCCCCCTGATTGCTGGAGTGTACCTCCAAAAGGCCGTAGAGGCGCTCCACCACCTGCAGCCCAGGCCTCACCGAAGTGGCTTTGAGGGCGATGTCCATGACGCGGTTGATCTCGATGCCGGGGGAAATCTCGACCCAGAGGGAAGTATCCCCTGGCAGGGGCAAAAAGCCCTGGGCCACCGTGCCCAGGTAGGCCGCGTACTGGGGCTGGAGCCGATCCAAAAACACATAACTGCGCAGGTCAATCCCCAAAGGAGTTCTCCCCCGTCTGTTGGGCTGGGTTGGACGTCGGACGACCGGGCCGGCATCCCTCCCTTTCTAGTCTCACGCCATCTCCTGGCTTTTGGGGAGAACGGCAGTTCGGGATCCCAACTTTTCCCCGCTACAGGCCACCCTGAGCCACCACCTTCACTGTTGTCAAAGCTTCCAGGTCAATGGGCCCGCGCACGTGCAGCCGCTGGGTGGAAATGCCCAAAGACAGGTCGCGAAACGCTCCCAAGGTGGGGATCCCGGCTCCCCGGCCTGCCGAGAGGGGGGACGTGTTGAGGTGGATCAGGGCGGCATCCACCTCCTGGAGAAAGCGCTGGGCTGCCGATTGGCTATCGGTGAGGATCGTCTCCGATTGACGACAGCCATTTTTGTTGATCCAGGCGATCGCCTCCGTCAGGTCGGCAACGGGCTGTAGGCGCAGATGAGGCTGTTCTGTGGAGTCAAAGCCCTCCCCAAGCGGGTGAAGCTGGGGGAATCGCTCCAGAATAGGGGCTGCTGCCTGTATATCGATCCCTTGACCCAGCAAGTCTTCAATCAGGGCGGTCAGATGATTGGCGGACCAATCGGTGTGGATCAGCAGCCAAAGGGTGAGGGGCTGATAAATCGGGATCCCTTCCGCGCCATACTGGGCCAGGGGATCCAACACAACTGACTTGACCAAAGGCCAGGGAGCCGTGCGATCCACGTAGATGTGGCCGTACCCCAGATGGGTGACCAGAGTCGGCACTTTGCTGGCCTGCAACAGGAACTCCACCCAGCCGGGGCGACCACAGGGGATCACCAGATCCACGTAGCGGGTTTGCTGCAACAACAGCAACAGTGGGGAATCGGCCTGAGGATCGGCCGTTTGGTCTTGGACGGGCAGGGTTTGAATGGCCCCTTCCGGGATCCCGTGCTCGTAGGCGGTCTCTGCCAACAGGTTGACCAGGGCCTGATGGGTTTTCTGGATAGGGCCGCTGCCGGCCAGAATCACGCCATTGCCCGTCTTGAGACACATGCCAATGCCATTCAAGGCAAACTCGGGGTAGATCTCGTAGACCAAGGCGATCAGCCCCAAAGGAACGCGGTAGCGGCCAATAAACAGCCCGTTGTCCTGACGGCACCCCCTCTCCAGGCTACCGATGGGATCCGGCTGTTGGGCCAAGAGAGCAAGCAACTGGGCGGATCGCTGCAGGCGCTCAGGAGTGAGCTTGAGGCCGTTGAGGATCCACTCCGGCAGGGTTTGCTCGCGGCAGCTTTCCAGGTCGAGGGTATTGGCCTCCAGCAGCAGATCGGAGCGATCCAGCAAACAACGCGAGAGAGCCAGCAGGGCCTGGCGCTTGGTTTGGCTGCTCAGCCGCTGCATCTGCGGCAGCAAACGGCGTACCTGTCGCAGAGTAGTGCTTAGGTCAAAGGCTGAACCGAAATCTGTCACTCGCTTCTCTCCTGCCTGGCTGACCGACGACAGACCTGCTCCCTTCTCCAGACCACTGCTAACAAGAAATGGCTGGATCCACAAGTGCCGGGGCTGCTGATTCTGCAGGGGATCGCCGGGGAAAGTCCCGCCAATCTTAAGGCCGCCGCAGCAGCAGGATCGCCGTGGCCATCAACAGGGTCAGCAACAAGCCAAGAATCAGGAACCAACTGAGCAACTGGGTTTGGCTGGGAAAGAGCACCGCACCGATAAACCCCACCACCAAAACAACCCCCAGGCTAAAGGTGAGGCCCAAGAGCGTGGATCCCTGGAGGGCATTTTCCCGCCGCAAGACCCACTGATGGCCGTTCCAGAACCACATTTTGCGATAGGGATAAGAAACCGCCAGTTGCTCAATATGCAAACGGTCGGGGGTGATGGCGAAAATATGCTGGCAACGGCTGCAGCCAAAAGCCTCGGTCAGGGTGATCAGGCGCAACTGACCCTGATGGCAACACGGGCAGGGGTAGATCTTGGTGGGCTCAATCGGCTGAGCCACCCGCAGGGACGATTTCTGCCGAGGCAACTTGCGGGGAGAAGAAAACGCCACAGCTCCTAGTTGGGGAGAAGTCGGGATCCCTCACATCCTATCTTCAAGAAAGTGGAGTCAAGCCACCCAGAGATGCTGGGTGTAACGCCAGGTCAAGATTTGGTTGAGGACGAGGAAGATGAGAGCCAGAAGCCCATAGCCCAGCTTGAGAACTCTGCTCAGGTGGGGACGAGCCCAGAGGGGAAGAAAGCCCAAATCTGTGTGCTTGGCCCAGTGCACGAGAGCCAGCACGTGTACGACGTGAACCGGCAGGCAGTAGCGAATCATGCTTCGCTGGCCCAGGGGACTCATGCCGGCTACAGCGATGTAGAACATGGCCCAGGCAGCCAAATGGAGCCCCAGCCGCTCCCGCCAGCGCTGGCTCTTGCTGGCCAGGACACTCCACCCATCCAGCAAACTGGTAACAACTAGGGATCCCAGGGTGAGGGGAACAAACAGTTGACTGAGGGAAATGGCCCATATCCCATCCCCCAAAGCCTCGGAAAAGGAAAATAAAGACTGCCAGTACCCAAGAGAAAAGAGGGGGGCATAAGTACGAGGTTGAATAATAGCCAGGTAATCGAAAGAACTGGGGCCAAAGTAGCGCTGCATTTCCATGTAGAGATCCCAGCGGCCAAAGCGGAGCTGACAGTAGAGGAAAAAGCTCAGCCCGCCCGACAAGGCCAAAACAACGGCGCTGGCTGTCCAAAACCAAGGGCGGGATAGCCGCAGCAGAGGAACCAGCGCCACCGGCAAACCCACAATGCGGGTGGCACTCATCACCAAACCGTGGATCCCGGCCAGGAGTCCTGACCTCATTGAATTCAAGTGGGCCGACCAGTAGAAAAAACCCAACAAGCTGGCCATAAAGAGGGATTCGCTGTAGCCCACGACAAGGTAAAAGCTGCTGGGATAGACCAAGATCATCAAACTTGCCAAAACTTGCCAAAGCAAGGGGATCTGCCAGAGACGGTAAAGTAGAAGGAGATAAACCCACATCAGCCAGCAAAAGAGCTGGGCGGTCAGGTAAAGCCCTAACTCAGGCTCAACCCGCAACAAGCGGCTGAGGGCAATAACGGCCAGAGGGTAGCCAGGAAAGAAGGCCACATTGCTCTGCTCGTAGGCAATCTTGTCAAAGCCGACAAACTGATAGCCCTGCCGCACAATCCCCAAATACCAATGGCTATCCCACTGGGTTAAACCCTTGAAGATGGAAGCATAGTCATCCTCCTGGCTCCAAAGGGAGATTAAGAAGATCTGCAACCCTGTCAAGGCTAAGCTTGGCAGCAGAACCTGGATAGAGAAAGGGGCAAGACGCTGCCGGCTTTGCCGCAACAGATGGCTAAGAGAGAAGCTCATCGTCAGACCTTCGCAGGTGGGGGTGGCACTTTGATCTCTTCTTGGTAATCACTGTCGGAGTTCACCTGCCAGAGATCGTGGCTGCCGGGGCGGAGGACGTTTTCCGCCGCCAATAGGCCCATCAGCAAGCTGTGATCCTGGTTGTTGTACTTAAACGAGCCGTAGCGACCCACCAGTTGCAAGTTTTCAAACTGGCCAAGATACTTCTGCAAAGTGGCTAGATCTTCTTTGTAGCTGCCGGCGTAGATGGGATAGGTGCAGGGTAGGCGCACCACAAAGCCGCCGCGGATCTTCTGGCCTTGCAGCAGGCCAATTTGGCGTAGCTCCTTCTCAGCCAAAGCCAGCAATTGCTCCTCAGGGGCTTGCCACAAGGGATCCCCAAAGTTGCACCAATACTCACAGCACAAGGGGGTTTGTTCCCGGTTGGGGAGCATAGCCGGCGACCAATTGGCAAAGTTGGTTACCCGACCAACCTGCACTGTTGGGTCGTTGATATACAGCCAGTTGTCGGGGAAAAGCTGGGATCCCTCCACAATCAAGTAAACCAAAACCGTGTTGCGAAACTTGAGGTTGCGGGCTGCCTGCAGCACTTCTGGGGGAGGCAGTTCCCGCAGGCTCTGCACCAACACTGTCAGAGGGATCGAAGAGATGACGTGGGAGGGGGAGACCCATGTTTCACTTCCATCCTGAAGATGGCGCAGTCGCAGCTCGACAATCCGGGATCCCTCCTGCCTAAGGGCAATGACCTCTGTATTTAGCCAAACTTTTTGGCCCTCGGCCAGCAAAAACTCCTGCATTTTTTCGTAGAGCTGACCGGATCCCAGGCGAGGAAACTGAAATTGGTCAATCAGTGATTTGACGGAGCCGCGGTTCCACCCCAGGGCCTTGCGGATGGCTTGCCCAAGGCTAAGACCTTTGATGCGCTGGGCAGCCCAATCGGCACTGATTTCGGTACAAGGGATCCCCCACAGCTTTTCCGTGTAGCCCTTAAAGAACATTTGAAAAAGTTGGGTGCCGAATTTTCCCTTGACCCAGTCGGCAAAGTTCTGGGGAGCTGGGCGGGGGATGAGTTGCGCCCAGAGATAGGAAAGGACAATGCGCAGACTTTCCCACCAGCCGACTTTGCGCAGGACTTCCCAGGCTTGAATGGGGTACTGAAAATATTGCTCGCGGTAGTAGATGCGGGTAAGCCGCCGGACAGTCACTTGTTCGGATCCCAAAACCCGGTTCCACAGCTCCAGCACCGCTGGGATCTTGGTAAAAAACCGGTGCGGGCCGTAGTCGAGAATGAACCCCTGGTAGCGAATGCTTTTGGCCAGGCCCCCGACCTTGTCTTCTCGTTCCACCACCACCACGGGGAAGCCTAGCTGGGTCAAGCGATAGGCAGCCGCCATGCCCGCCGGCCCCGCCCCTAGGATATAGATAGGATCCCGCACTCCGTCCCTTCCTCACGATCGTCTTCAAGCGTTGCCGACATTGTACGGCAGAGCGAGAAACTGCCTCTTCGGCAGCCAATCTCCTGCAAATTCCCAGGAAAATGGGTAACAAGAGAGGGAGGGGAGAAAAGGTTAGACTGATCAAGACTGCGGCTGGAGGCTGGCCTGTGCTGTTGACCAAGGGCTTTGAGGTAGAAATGTACACCGGCACCGCCGCCGGGGAAGTGGTGGGCTTATCGGATCGCATCTGCCAGGCTTTGCCGGAGTTTGTGCGAGAACCCGATCGGCGCAACGTTGAATACATCACTCCTCCTCTCCGCCGCTACGAAGACCTGCTCTGCGCCCTGCTACAACCCCGGCTGCAATTGCGGCAATTTTTGCGCCGCCTGGGCCCCTACACCTTGCTGCCGGGGAGCACCCTGGCTCTGGGCGGCAGCGACCACTTCGAGCGCTCGGATCCGGGCAACCCCTACCACGACTACATCGAGCGCACCTACGGCACGCGGGTGGTGACCGCCAGCATCCACATCAATGTCGGCCTGCCGGATACGGGGGCCATCTTCCTCGCCTGTCGCCTGCTGCGGGCGGAAGCCCCTCTTTATTTGGCCCTGAGCGCTTCTTCTCCTTTTCTGGACGGCCAGGTAACGGGCTATCATTCCAGCCGTTGGCAGGTGTTTCCCAAAACGCCAGCCCAGGTGCCCTTCTTCCGGGATCACGCCCATTACATCACCTGGATGCAGGAGCAACTGGCCCTGGGCACGATGCAGAATGTACGCCACCTCTGGGCTTCTGTGCGGCCCAACGGCCCGGAGCGGCCCTACCAGCTTAACCGGGTGGAGCTGCGCATCTGCGACCTGGTGGCGGATCCGGTGATGATTCTGGCCATCACCGCCCTAGTAGAGGCCCGCCTCTGGCAATTGCTATCTCAGCCGGAGGCGCTGGATCCCTTGGGGGGGCCTTTTACCCCAGCGGAGCTGGAGAGCCTTTGCGAGGCCAACGAGCAGGCTGCTGCTCGAGAATCGCTGCAAGCCCGCTTGCTCGACTGGCGCACTGGCCGCGAACGCTTAGCCCAGGAGTGGATTGAAGAGCTGCTGACCGAAGCCTGGCGCCTGGGCCAGCCCCAGGGGCTGGGTTGCTTCTTGGCTCCCTTGCAAACCCTGCTCCAGGAAGGCAATGAGGCCCAGCGCTGGCTGAGACAGGTTAACCAGGGATCCACACCCGCCCAGGTGTACCAACGCGCCATCCAGGAACTGGCCGAACAAGACCGAGAAAGACAAGAGACCCTCTGCCAACTGGTTGGCTAAGCCTCTGCGCAAGGGTGGGCGGGCTCCCCAGTTCAAACCTGACTTGGATTGGCCTAGACAGGCTCCACCACTTCCTGTAGGGCTTGCCGAGCCACACGGGTGATGTAGACGGTGGCAGCTACGGTGGCGATGAGGCCCACAAGGCGAACGGCCCACTGAACCATTTGCGCTTGGGGATCCAGGCCTTCCCTGTTGGCCAGGGATCCCGCCAGCGAGCCGATGTACACATACATAAAGGTGCCCGGCACGATCCCGACGGTGCCCAGCAGGTTATCCAGAAAAGAAACTTGGGTCAGTCCCAGAGCGTAGTTGAGCAGATTAAAGGGAAAGGCGGGCGACAGACGAATCAAGCCGACGATCTTCCATCCCTCGCGCCCCACCGCCCGATCGATGGCCGCAAACCGGGGATTGCCCTCGATCCATCTGGCCACCCGTTCCCGCGCCAAGTAGCGCCCAATGAGAAAGGCCAAATTGGCTCCAATGGTTGCCCCAATCAGCACGTACAAAGCCCCAGCCAGCACCCCAAACACAGCCCCTGCGCCCAAGGTCAGCACCGAAGCCGGCAGAAGCAGCACAGTGGCCACAATGTAGATGGCAATGAAAAGCACCGGCCCCACCGGCCCCAAGCCTTCCACCCAGCCCAGAGCCTCGGCGAACCAGTCTTGAATAACTCCAAAAAATCCCAATCGATGGGCTGCCCAAAAAACAAGAACGGCCACGCCCAAAACGCCAGCAAGCTTCAGCAGAAGCTGCTGCTTTGCGGGATTTGTTCTGGGTTGGGTGGGGTCTGCCACAGCGGTCGGGAGCGTCAAAAAGCTTTTGCTAGATAGGCTGGAGCAGCCAGGCGAGGAGATGCTTGACTTGTGTGAAGTAGCTTTCACCCAAAGGTCGTGCCGTTCCATCCCCAAAGATAGCCTTTGGCATCGCCGAACTCAATGTAAATCCTCTTCTTGGGGATCCCCAATTTGTCCTCGATGGTGCTGCAAAAAAACTCGCTCAGGGATCGGGTTTGATCGGCGGAAAACTGCCCAATACTCTTGATCTCTACATAGCAGCAGGGATCGGCGCTGCCGGCAAAGGTCATCGGGATCCCTCCTTCAAAAGCAGTCATTACGTAGGCTTCCGACTTGCCCAACTGCTTAGCCAGAGCAGCAGAGAGGAACTTGAGCAGCTCGGCCACGGTGGCAGGTTCTGGCTGCAGAGAGGTTTGCAACTTGATCAAGGGCATGAGCACTTTTTCTTCCCGACAAGCCTATTTTGGCATTGCGGGTTCGTCTTCTCTGGGATCCGCCTGTGGTAGCGTAGCGAAAGAGCTTCTCTTCACGGGGGCAAACCTCTATGGAGCCGAGCAATCTGGCCAATTCCGCGATGGGCCATCCGCAGGGCCAAACCGGGCCAGGCCCTTGTGCTGTACAAACCGAGGCCGCTCCTGCTCCTGTCGGCCCTTACAGCCAGGGCATTGTTGCTTCGGGGCCTTTTCTGTTTGCCGCCGGCCAGGTGGGCCTGGATCCCAAAACTGGCAAGCTGGCGGGGGAAGATGTTGCCTCGCAAACTCGGCAGGCGTTGCTGAACCTGAAGGCGGTGCTGGAAGCAGGGGGCACGAGCCTGGCCAATGTGGTGAAGACCACGGTTTTCTTGGCGGATATGAAAGACTTTGCCGCCATGAACGAGGTTTATCGAGAGTTTTTTGCCGCAGACCCGGCACCGGCCCGCTCTTGCGTGCAGGTGGCTGGCCTGCCTTTGAATGCCTTGGTGGAAATCGAGGCGGTGGCCTGCTATTCCTGACTGACCGGCTCCCAGATACAGCCTTTTCCGGCAACACCGATCTTGGCCTGAGAAGGATCCCCCTCGTCAATCAATCTCGGCTGGGGCGATAAGTTTCGTCAGGTGCGGATCCTGGCAAGTCGGGCACCGGGTCGTAGCCCCCCGGATGCCAAGGGTGGCAGCGGCAGAGGCGGCGGATCCCCAGCCAACTGCCTCGGATGGCGCCGTAGCGCCGCACCGCTTCCAGGGTGTACTGGGAGCAGGTGGGGTAGTAGCGGCAGGCAGGAGGCAGCCAAGGGGAGATGCCTATCTGGTAGCCCCGAATCAGGGCAACCAAACCGCGAGTCAAGGGATCCGACCGTTCCACCATAGGCGAGCGTACAAAAAGGCCACTTCCAGGCTAACGGCTGCCCCTGAACAGGGATCCTGCACAGTTCCAGACAAGAGGTTAAGATTGAAAAAGTCAGCACCCAAATAGACATTTCGTAATATTCCTGTTCAGGGATGCTGTGGAGACGGCTTTGCTCCCTGGCAGGGTTGTGAGAGTTTCATCGGGAGTGGGCGTGAGGGTATTCGGGCAGCTACAGCCGGCGCAGCGGCGCAACTTGGGCATTCTCTTCGTGGCCGGGCTGCTCTTTTGGGCCAGTCTGTCTTCGCTGTTGCCCACACTGCCGCTCTACGTCCGGGATGTGGGCGGCACCAGCCAAGAGGTGGGCTTGGTGATGGGGGCCTTCTCGATTGGGCTGCTGGCTTTTCGCCCTTGGTTGGGGCGGCTGGCGGATGGCCACAGTCGCCGGATCGTCTTGCTCATCGGCATGGGCGCGGCGGGGATGGCGCCTTTGGGGTACTGGCTCTGGGATTGGATCCCGTGGATAGCGCTGGTGCGGGCCTTTCACGGGATCAGCATCGCCGCTTTTGCCACCGCCTACGTTACTTTGGTGGCGGATTTTGCCCCGGAAGCAAAACGCGGCGAGATCTTGGGCTACATGAGTTTGGTCAATCCCATTGGTGTAGCCATCGGCCCTGCTTTGGGCGGCTTTTTGCAGGAGCTGGTTGGTTATGGCCCTCTGTTTCTCTTTGCCGCTCTGCTGGGGTTGGTGGGCTTTCTCTGTACCCAATCGGTTCGCGAGCAGCGCCGTGGGGGTTGGGGATCCCTGCCCCCGGATGGAGCGTTTTGGAGCCTTGTGCTCAAGCCCAAGGTGTGCTCTCTCGCTGGGGTCATGCTCTTGGTGGGGCTGGCCTTCGGCACCCAGACCACGTTTGTGGCCCTGTTGATCCAAGAGGTCGGAGTTCCCCTCAATCCCGGTCTTTTTTATACGGCGGTGGCCTTTGCCAGCTTCGGCGTGCGCCTGCTGGCTGGTCGCGCTTCCGATCGCTACGGGCGGGGGCCGTTTATCTCTCTGAGCTTGGCCACCTATGCTCTGGCGATGGGGATCCTGTTGGTTGCCGACAGCGTCGGGGCTTTTCTTGTCGCCGGGATCGTGGTGGGGTCGGGTTTTGGCACCTTGATCCCGCTGATCTCCGCCCTGGTAGCCGATCGCTCTGAGCCGGCGGAGCGGGGGCGTTTGTTCAGCTTGGTGATGTGTGGGTTTGACTTGGGCATTGGGCTGGCGGGGCCGATCCTGGGCACCCTGGCGCTGGGATCCGGCTATCGGGCCATGTTCGGCTATGCGGCCCTTCTGGCATTGGCTTCGCTGGGAGCTTTTCTCTGCTTCTCCAATGGACGACCGGCGTCCTCCCTGTGCTTTGCCTTGGGCCTGGAACCGGATCGGTTTCGACAACCTGATTCTCTCCCTTTGGAGCAACCCCATCCGCCCGCTCCCTTGTCAACGGGATCCCGTCCCGCCCTTTAGGCACCCTGATTTTCGTTCCCAAGTCCGATTTGCTCTATCCTAGGCTGGGGTTGCTGTACAAAAAAGAACTCTGGACAGAGGCTATGGGAGCACGGGGTTGGCTTGCCCTGATGGGATCCCTGCTGGTGGGCACCTTAGGGGGATGGATAGAGAGCGCTTGGGGGGTGACGGTGCGCGTGCAATTGGCCGATGCCACCGCCCCTGTGGTGGTGGGCGTTTCTCGCCCCGCCCAACTGACCAACAGCCGCCAAGAGGTGCTGGCCGAGTTGCCGCCCATGCAAGGGTTTCTGGCCCAGCCCGGCCCTCAAGGGGTGCGCCTGCAGGGGGTGGTCAGCCCGGTGTTGTTCATCGAGCCGCCAGCGGGTGGCCTGGTGGCGGTGGATGGCCGCTGGTATTCCGGCAAGGTGCTCTTGACCGGGTATAACAGGGTAATGGCCATCAACTACGTGGATCTAGAAGACTACGTGGCCGGCGTGGTGGAAGCCGAGATGGGATCCCGCTTCTTACCCGAGGCCCTCAAGGCCCAGGCGGTGGCGGCCCGCACCTATGTTCTTCACCACCGCAATTCCCGCGGCTGGTTTGATGTGTTTAGCGACACCCGCTCCCAGGTGTATCGGGGCCTCTCGCAGCGCTCAGCCGCCGCCCTAGCAGCAACACACGCCACCCGCGGCATCGTCATGGTGTATGGGGGGCAATTTGTAAACGCCATGTACAGCGCCAGCGCCGGCAGCCAAACCGTTGGGGTGAGCGGGATCCCCTACTTGAGAAGTCTGCCGGATTTTAGCCCCTATCCCAAGTACGGGCATGGCATTGGCATGAGCCAGTGGGGCGCCCAAGAATTGGCCCGTCAGGGCTGGACTTACCACCAAATTTTGGCCTATTACTACCGAGGGGTCAGCTTGGCCCGTCTGCCGGAGTGAGATCCTCGACGTCTCATCCCGGCCTTCTATCTTGCCCGCATCGAGTGTGCTCTAGGTACCTCTGCAACTGTTCCTCAGCCAGCTTGGCATGCTGCTCAGCCAGTTCTGGAGGAGTTAGGATCTGAACGCTGCCCATAAACCGGTTTACCCAGCGCAAAAATTCCCCGTGAGAACGGGGTGGAAGCTGGACTTGGCTACCCATATCAAAAGCATTCGTACATAGAAGAGAGACTGTAAGAAACTTTGGGAAACTTATCAGAAGGATCGGGATGTTGCCAATCTAATTGACTCGCTGGATGAGTTGTTTATTGATGAGGAATTGTACAAGGATCTCCCCTCTCACCATCAGAATCCACCGTTTTTTAATCAAGAAGATGTCCAGCTTGTTTGCTACCAATGGTTTAGGTCAGAGCCTGAGCCTCAGGTGGATCCCTATCTACTTAGGCGGAGGCCAAAGGATCCCTATGAGGCGCTACACTGACGATCGCAGTGACAGGCCTCAATCACCAGTACTCCCATCATGCCCCACGCTAGGGGGTAAAATTTGGCGCTAGCAAACCCTGCCTGCAGGGCTATTCGCCGTTGCTCTTCTCCAGATGGAAAGCGATCCAGGCTGGGATCGATGTAGGCATATTCGGATCCCAGTCCCAAGGCTTTGGCCTGGGCAACGACCTGGGTGTTCAAGTACCAGCGCTGAAAGTGTTCGAGAAAAGGGATCCCTGTAGGGCGATGAAAATCCAAAATGGCGGCACGGCACCCCGGCTTTAGCACCCGTCGGATCTCGCGCAAGGCTTGGGGAATATCGCTCACGTTGCGCAAGCCGTAGCCCATGGTAACGGCATCGAAGCTATCGTTGGGAAAAGGCAAGGTCAGAGCGTCTCCTAGAACCCACTCGATGGGATGGTTAGGGAATAGCTGCCGGGAGCGGTGCCGGGCAATGTTCAGCATGGCGGGAGAGAAATCTAGGCCCACTACACGACCCCTGCGTCCTACTCGGCGGGCCAACTGCAGGGCCAGATCGCCGGTTCCGCAGCACAGATCCAGCACGTGATCCCCTGAGCTGGCGC
Source organism: Synechococcus sp. H55.10 (assembly GCF_047502715.1). Lineage (NCBI taxonomy): Bacteria > Bacillati > Cyanobacteriota > Cyanophyceae > Synechococcales > Synechococcaceae > Synechococcus > Synechococcus sp. H55.10. The sequence goes on along the minus strand of NZ_JANSJJ010000309.1, from coordinate 1,727 downwards.
CCGACCAACGCACGGCCATGCGCTTCCAAACCTGATGGAGACCCAAGCTCAAGGTTTGGTTAAAGAAGTCGTAGTGGGGAGCAATGCGGTCGAAGAGCTCTCGGATTTGCTCAGGCTGTTCAAAGGTTGGACTGGGCACTGCCACCTCATGTTTCCCTGTAAAGACCTGGGGATCTAGCCCCAAGAGCGCGAACGGATCGCCGGCCTGAAGCCAAAAGAAGAGAGGGGCTAGGGCGGCACCGGGATCCCGCTGGCTCCCACTCGGTGGCGGCGGCTGGGGTAATCGGCCAAACTCAGGGACAGGGAGCGGGATCCGGCCAAGCTGGAAGCTGGGATGCGGATGATGCCCTGGAAAACTTGGCTGTTGGGGGGCAACTCCCCCGGCAAACCTTGGGCAAGAGCGTTGATCGAGCGTCCGTTGTCGTCGGTAACGTTCATGAAGCTGTAGAGAAAGCGCACCGTCTCTGACGAGTTGTTCTGCATAGCCACATTCAAGACTACTTGGCTTCCCTCGCGACGAACCGAGAGCACCTGCATGGCAACCTGGCCACCGGTGGCAACTTGCCGAGGGAGGGGAGGTGGGGTGGGCGCCGGTGACGAGGCGCGGGGCGGCGGCGGAGATGGAGTGACAGGTCGGGGGGTAGGCGTTGGAGAGGGGGCCGCCGCCAACTCAGGCGACAGGCGGGGGGTGGGCGTTGGGGTAGGTGTTGCGACTGGCGTGGGCGTTGCCGTGAAAAGAGGGGTAGGCGTTGGGAGTGGGCGAAGGTTTGCTTCCGCTGCTGCGATCACCTCAGCCTCGTTCAGCAAGGGCACGCTGCGGGGATCCCGAACTGCGCGGGAGCGAGAAGCCTGACCGGAACCGGTGACGGGAGAAGAAACCCCCGATAGGGCTCGTTGGCCGAATAGATAGCCCAGACAAGCGCTCACCACCGCCGTGAAGAGGAATGCGCTCAACCAAAACAGCACCCCCGAGAACCCGGAGGTGAACTCCTGCGGCGGTCTGGCCAGTCTACGCAAAGGCTGTTAACTCCTGCTGCAGATTCGCTTTACCTATGATACGCAAGCAATAGGGAAGCTAAGAATTCTCGACTGGGGCAGAGTTTTTGCGCTGTTGCTCATGGGCCTGCAGCGTGGCCCTGTCCAAGTTGGGCAGCCGTTCCCCCAGCCACCAACCCGGATCTTCCCAGCTCAGGGATCCCAGCCATTTGCCGGCCCGATCCGCCAAGACCAGGCCCAACAGAACCGGAGCGGTGGTGAGCCCCAACGCCAGGCTGAGCCAGAGGGGCGGAGAGTTTTGGGGGGGAGAAGATGCCGGCTTGGGACTGGTCATGGCTGAACTCGTGCTACTCAGATCCTAAATCTACTTGGTGGCATTCCATCGAACCCAGTGCTTGGGCAGAGCGCAAATCCCACCGGACGCAGGTCGGGCAGGTCAGCGGAGCAGCAAGAGATCCTGTGGAAAACCGTTTTATATTTGTCTTTCATTCTGCGATACTGCTAGGGGTGATGTTGAGAATCCCAACGCAATGGCGATGGAAAATGTAGCTGGGGATCCGCTGCGACTTCCTCAAGGGCAGATGGGCTTGGCGGGATCCCAGTTGCACCTTGCCCGTTCCGCCCCCTGTGGCCTACTGTTGAGTCTGCTCTGGGTTGCTCCTGCTCTTGCCCAGCCGGAAGCCCCTGGCTCCGCTACTTTTGCTCTGCCCAACAGCCGCGAAATCCTCACC
>NZ_JANSJJ010000308.1:0-25155 GCF_047502715.1 Synechococcus sp. H55.10 | reverse complement strand
GAAGCGATATATCCAGAATCAGTCAGGAGGCGCTATCCCTCCCCACCCGGGTGGGGAATCCCGCGCCTTACGTTGAAATGGCGGCAATCTTGGGCCTGCAGGGGAGAGGATCCCTAGCGGTCCACCAGGCGCAGCTCAAAGGTAAGAATGTTGGCGGCCAAAATCTCCAAAGCTCCCCCCTCGATGAGGTCGCGGGTGAGGGCAGCCCCAGAGCCACTTTGTTGGATCAATTCTCGGCTGCGGCGCACTGTCTCTTGCCGCTGGGGATCGTCCACAACCACCTGCCGCTGGTTGGAGAGGCTGAGGCGGTAGTAGTGGGGCAGCTCGCCACGGGTGGCGTCAATGGCCAGGTTGGTTTCTTCAGGAGCAACGCGGAAGGGGGCACGGGCGGTGAGCAGCGCCACCTGGATATCCTGATCCCGCCCGTCCAGGCCCTGGAGCTCGGAGATGTCGATCTGGAAGCGGAGGGTGTCGCGGTCGCGGCTGAGGCGCTCTGCCCGCACCTGGTTAAAGCCGACGGCAAACTCTCGCTCCGGCTCGCCAAACCGCTGGATGGTGGACTGCAAGACCGATTCTTCGTTGAGGGGGGTAACCCGGATGAGGTAGTCCCAGTTCTGGACAAAGGCATACTCATTGGGCCCGACGCGGACATTGGGATCCACCAGGTTGGCAGTGGGGCCAGGGCTGCCGGCCCGGCTGAGGGCCACCAGGTACCAATAGTTGGGGCTGATGGGCAAGCCCATGGTCATGCGCACTTCCAATACTGGCCGCGCCCAAGCAGCAACCGCCGTGAAGGCTGTGATGGCTGCTGCTCCGAGGCAGCTCCACAGCCAGTGCTGAGGACGACAGTCGAGCTGCAGCGGGCGAAACCAGGTTACGGCTACAGTCCTCATATCAACTTCCTCAACTGCAGCGACTTGCCTTCGCGTCAGGTAACAAAAGATCCGATGCTTGCGCAACAAGTTTGGAACCGTCTGGCCAAAGATGGCCGTTGTCCGGCGAGCTGGGGCTCTGGACGCTAAGCTGGGCTTTTGGCTAAGCATACACCTTAGTTCTGGATTGGGAAGGATGGCAAGCGCTTTTGCACAGGTGCAGGAAGGCACAGGCTCATTACCTTGGTTAGTTGAGCCAATGCAGAGAGGGGATCCCTCTGTTGTGGGAGCAGTTGTAATCATGAGGCGATTGCGAACAGCTCTGCCGCTGTTGTGTTTTTCTTTGCTGCTGGCTGCCTGTCGAGCGGGGGGGCCCCCTCGCGGCATGGAAGGCCGAGGAAGTGGACAAAGCCAGCCCACCCCGGTGGCCATCGGCGCCGTGGAAGAACGGCCCATTCAGGAGACTGCGGAGTTCATCGCCAGCCTCGGATCCCAGCAGGTGGCAAGCATCCGGCCCCAGGTGAGCGGCCAGGTAACCCAGGTGTTCGTGCGGCTGGGATCCCAGGTCTCTGCCGGGGCGCCCCTGTTTGCGATCGACAGCCGGCAGCAACAGGCGGCGGTGGCCGGCCAAACGGCGGGGATCGCGGCGGCCCAGGCCAACCTGGAGAGCAGCCGAGCCGTGCTCAGCCAGTTGCGGGCGGAGCGGCTGCGGCTGGAGGCGGCGGCAGAGTTCGCCCAGGAGCAGCACGAGCGCAACCTGCGCCTCTTGGCCGAGGGGGCTATTAGCCAGGCGCAAGCGGATCAGTCCAGCCGCGATCTGCGCCAGGCGGAGGCAGCCTTGGCGGCCCAGCAGGAGCAGATCCGGGCCCAAGAGGCGGCCATCTTGCGGGCAGAGCGAGAGGTGGAGCGGGCCCGGGCCGAGGCGGAGCGGCAGCAGGTGCAACTGCAGTTTTTCCAGGTCACGGCTCCCTTTGCCGGCATTGTCGGCGAGGTGTTGGTGCGGCAGGGGGATTATGTGACACCCCAGACGGTTTTGACCACCCTGACCCAAACCCAGGCGCTGGAGCTGAACCTGAACATCCCGCTGCAGCAGGCCCCCCGCCTGCGCATCGGCACGCCGGTGCAGATCCTAGATAGCGGCGGCGAGGTCATCGGCACCAGCCAAGTCTCTTTCATTGCGCCTGAAGCGGATCCCGGCACGCAGTCGGTCCTGGCCAAGGCCTTGCTGGAGAACCCCGCCGGCCAGTTGCGTAACGCCCAGTTTGTGCGAACCCGCATCGTCTGGGAGGAGCGGCCAGCTTTGTTGGTGCCGGTGACGGCGGTAGCCCGTCTGGGCGCCCAAACCTTTGTCTACACGGTGCAGACTGCAGATCCTGTAGAAGAGGGCCAGCCCCCTGGAGCGGTGGCGGTGCAAAAGCCGGTGCGGCTGGGATCCATCCACGGCAACAGCTACGAGGTGCTGGAGGGGCTGCAGGCCAATGAGCCGATTGTGCTGAGCGGCCTGCAAAAAATCCGCGATGGCGCCCCCATCGTCGATGAGGTGCTTTTGCAGCAGAGGAGGCAAGGGGGAGGGAGACCACCTGGATCCCCGCCCTAGATCTCCCCTCTTGAGCTCGGCCACTCCCTTCTACTCCTCATGCGGATCCCTGTCTATGTTTGTTGACTTTTTCATTCGCCGCCCTGTCTTTGCCAGCGTCTGCTCCATCCTAATCGTGCTGGTGGGAGCGGTGAGCATCCCCCTGTTGCCGGTGGACTACTACCCGCAGGTGGCGCCGCCGGCAGTGACGGTGACCGCTGTTTACCCCGGGGCCGATGCCGAGACGGTGGAGACGGCGGTGACGAATGTGCTGGAGCAGGAGATCAACGGCGTCGAGGGCATCCGGTACATCTCCTCGGTCAGCAGCAGCAACGGCACCAGCCAGATCACCGTCACCTTCAGCCCGGATCGGGATCTGGACACAGCAGCTGTGGATGTGCAGAACCGGGTGGCACGCGTGCAGGCGCGGCTGCCGGCAGAAGTGATTCAAAACGGCCTCAGCGTGGAAAAGGCGGGCGATAGCGCTTTTGTGCAGGTGGTGGCGCTGCGCTCAGAGGCGGGGGAATACGACGAGCTGTTTGTGAGCAACTACGCCGAGCTGTTCGTGCGGGATGCCCTGCGGCGCATCCGTGGCGTTAGCGATGTCATCGTCTTTGGGGAGCGCACCTATGCCATGCGCATCTGGCTGGATCCGACGCGGCTGGCCGGCTACGGGCTGACGGCGCTGGATGTGGTGAACGCGGTGCGCCAGCAGAATATCCAGGTGCCTGCCGGCCAAATCGGCAGCCAGCCCAGCCTGCCGGATCAGGAGTTTCAGATCAGCGTCCAGGCCACGGGTCGGCTTTCCCAGCCGGAGGAGTTTGCCCAAATTGTCCTCAAAGCCAGCCCAAATGGCGGCTTGGTGCGCATTGCCGACGTGGGCCGGGTGGAGCTGGGAGCCCGAAGTTACGATACGTTCTTCCGCATCGGCGGCCAGGAGGCGGTGGGGATCGCCATCACCAAGCAGCCGGATGCCAACGCCCTCGAGGTGTCGCGGCAGGTGCGGCAGACGTTGGCCGAGCTGGCGAAAAATTTCCCGCCCGGCTTGATCTACGAGATCGCCTTCGACGCCACGCTGTTCATCACCGAGTCGGTACAAGAGGTGATCTTCACCCTGCTCCAGGCTATCGTCCTGGTGGTGCTGGTGCTGTTTATCTTTTTGCAAGATTGGCGCATCACCCTTATCCCTACCGTCACGATCCCGGTGGCGCTGCTGGGGACGTTCGCCTTTGTGCGCCTATTCGGCTTTTCCATCAACACCCTGACCATGTTTGGCCTCACTTTGGCCACCGGTTTGGTGGTGGACGACACCATCGTGGTGGTGGAGAACATCTCCCGCTACATCCGCGACCGCGGCATGCGGCCTCTGCAGGGGGCCTCGGCGGGGATGAACGAGGTGCTGGGGGCGGTGATTGCCACGACGCTGGTGCTGCTGGGCTTGTTTGTGCCGATCGCGTTCTTTCCCGGCACCAGTGGCCGCATCTACCAGCAGTTTGCCGTCACCATTGCCGTATCGGTTTCCCTGTCTACGTTTAATGCCATTACCCTGGCCCCGGCGTTGTCGGCGCTGCTGATCCGCCCACGTTCTGAGCAGATGTTTTGGCTGTTGCGCTGGTTTGACCGGGCGGTGGAAGGGATCCGCGCCGCCTATCGCCGGCTGCTGGAGCTGGTGGTGAAGCTGCGGCTGGTGGTGGTGGCGGGGTTTGTCGCCTGTCTGGGCCTCACCTATTGGCTGTTCCAGATCGTGCCAACGGGGTTTGTGCCGGATGAGGATCAGGGCTTTTTCATCACCATTGTGCAGGGGCCGCCGGGGGTTTCGCTCAACTACACCGACCGGGTCATCCGGCAGGCCAGCGCCATTTTGGACGGGATCCCGGAAATCGAAAACCAGGTGATCGTGGGGGGGTTCAGCTTTACTGGGCCCTCGCCGGGGAACGGGTTGATCTTCGCCACCCTCAAGCCCTGGGACAAGCGGCGGCGACCGGAACAATCGGCGCAGGCGATTGTCAACCGGCTGTTCGGGCCCTTTTTGGGCGGGATCAGCCGCTCGTTGGTGATCCCGATTCTGCCGCCAGCCATTCCCGATCTGGGAAACACGGGCGGGTTTACCTTCCAACTCCAGGATCGGGGGGTGAACGATTTCAACCTGCTGCAGCAGACGGCCAACGCCTTTTTCTTTGTGGGCAACTCGCCGCCCCCGCCGGGCCAGCCCCCCCTGGGCGTGCGGATTAATCCGCCCACCTTCAACGCCAACTCCCCCCGGTTGCAGGTCAAGGTGGATCGGGACATAGCGCAGGTGCTGGGGATCCCGCTGGCCGAGGTCTTCGGCACGCTACAGACGCTGCTGGGAGGCACCTATGTCAACGACTTTGACCTGTTCAACCGCAACTACCGGGTCTACGTCCAGGCGGACCAGGCTTTCCGGAGCAGCCCCGAACGTATTGGCCAGTTCTACGTGCGCGGTGGGCAGGGGCAGCTCTTGCCCTTGAGCACGTTGGTTCAGGTGGAGGAGACCACCGGCCCGGCGCTCATCAATCATTTCAACCTCTTCCGCTCGGCGGAGATCCAGGGCAGCCCGCTGCCGGGCTTCAGCTCGGGCCAGGCCATTCGGGCTATGGAAAGTCTGGCTGCCCGCTTGCTGCCCCAGGGGTTTGGCTTCGAGTGGTCGGGCCTGTCCTTAGAAGAGATCGAGTCGGGGGGGCAGGCGCCGCTGATCTTTGCTTTGGGGTCGGTGTTCGTCTTCCTGGTGCTGGCGGCCCAATTTGAGAGCTATGTGGATCCCTTGATCATTCTGCTGGCGGTGCCGCTGGCGGTTTTGGGGGCGCTCTCGGCCCAACTGCTGCGGGGCCTGGCCAACGACATCTTTTGCCAAGTGGGGCTGGTGATGTTGATCGGTCTGGCCAGCAAGAACTCGATCTTGATCGTGGAGTTTGCCAACCAACTGGTTGCCCAAGGGATCCCACTGGCCAAGGCCGCGATCCAGGCGGCGGAGACGCGTTTCCGCGCCATCCTCATGACGGCTTTGAGCACGATCCTGGGCATTTTCCCGCTGGCGGTGGCCAGTGGCGCCGGGGCTGCCAGCCGCCAATCTCTGGGCACGGCTGTTATCGGCGGTATGTTCGTCTCAACCCTACTCAGCCTGCTGGTGGTGCCGGTGCTGTATGTCGTCCTCAAAGGGATCCAAGCCCGGCTGTTGGGGGGAGCGACTGTGGATCTGGCGCATCTGCCGCCGCCAGAGGATCCCAAAGGTCTGCTGCCGGAAGAATCGACTTGACTGCAGGGCAAGACCTATGCTTGTGGATTCCAGCTTCTTCCAGGGACACAGAGGGATAGCGCAGAACCTTGGGGCTCTTGCCCCTTTTCTCAGCCGAGGGCCTCATCTCGGAGCAGCTCGGCGCCGCTAGATACTCTCTCCCAGAACTGGGCCAAGTGTTGCAGGCCCACGAACCCCAACTGCCAGAGGATCAAAGCCAGGGGGCCGTGCTGCTGCCGCTGGATCTTCAGGGCCAAGGCCAGTTGTTTGGGCTTGAGGAGCTGTTGCTGCTCGGCAAAGCGGCAGAACTGCCGATCCCATTGGCTGAGGGCTTGTAAATCCGGCATGGTCGGTTCCATAGGCTTGGCTGGACAAGAAACGCATGGATTGAACGTCAGGGGTCGGGATCTCTGCAGGAATCTTGAGGATCTTTTTGTGGATCCCTTTCAATGGATTTCTTCCAGGGTAAGCGCTCCCCTCAGCTCTCCCCAAGGCGGGTCAGGGCAGAGGGCACTGAGCTTTGCCGCAGAGCTGGCTTACAGGTGCTGTTGGGCTAGCTCCAGGGATCGTCCTCGAAGGGGCTGTCCTGCCAGTAGCCACCCGACTGGGGGAGAGGAGACTGTTGGGGTGGTGGGTAGACGATGGGAGTAGAGGGCGGCGGTGTGGGGATGGGAGTCGGCTTTTCCATATCCTCAAGCCGCGGCAGGTCGGCAGGCTTGGGTTCGACACCGAGGTTTCTCAGCTTGGCTTGCGTTTCTTGCACCTGAGCATTGAGCTCTTCTAGGTAGGCGCGATAGTGGTTGGCGGCTTCTAGATACTGCTTGGCTTTCTTTTCGTTTTCGTGGACAACCGCCTCCAGCTCTTTGGTACGAACGGTGTAGTCGGCCTCTTGGTTGGTGAGGTTTTCGATGGCCTGGTTGAGCACAGCCCGCCGGCGCTCCAGTTGGGCCACGATCTCCGACAGTTGCCGTTCCCGCTCGCTGAGGCTGCGCTCGCGGTTTTGGGTTTGTTCCAGTTGAAAGCTGGCTTGGCTCAGCTGCTCTCGCAAGTACATCACTTGCGGCTCTGTCTCGTTGCGCTCCTGCTGCAACTCGAAGACCCGTGCTTCCAGGTTGTCTTTTTCCTGCTGCAAAACTTCCCGCTCATGCAAAAGACGGGTGTAGAGCTGGTTGAGGAAGTCCACCTCCATCACCACCTGGCTGAGCTGGGTGGCGTATTCCCCAACCAAAGCCAACTCCCGCGCGAGGTTTTGGGTTTCGCTGGTGGCTTGCTCGGTGAAAAACTGGGGAAGTTGGGTGGTTTCTCTGAGGCGTTGGGTGAACTGTTTGAAGCGGAAGGAAAAGTTGCTCGCCATTGCCGGTGCGGTAGCCTCGAAGATCAGGGGAATGCCGATGGTTCGGTTTCACAGTGTGTTGTCTGGATTGACTCCAATCTAACATCGAGCCACAACCCTTAGGTGGGATCGAGGGGAGTTTCAGGGGCCGGCAGGGCAACTTCTGCGGAGGGATCCCGTTTCTGGGATTCGGGTCGTGGGTCTCCTGCCACTTCATTGCCTTGACTGCCTTTAACCTTGTCTCCTGGTTTTTTCAAGTCGCCTTCAGAGAGGTGGCGCAGCAGCCGTTGCAGCAGCGGGATGTGGCGATCGCCGACGACGGAGAAGCGGCTCTCGATCTCATCAGCAGGGATGGGATCCAGTTGGGCCAGCTCCGGCTCGCTGAGGAGGAGCACCCGTATGGCGGCAAGGGGGATCTGCAAGAACAGGTTGGCCCCCCAAAATCCAAAGGCGGCTACGGCCAGGCCAGCTAAGCGGGTGCCGTTGCCAGGGGTGAGGGGGGCAAAGAGGGGGGCAAAGTCGTAAAGGCGCTCACCGATTTCCAGCATCAGGATTGCCGCCAACAGCGTCAAGATCTTGTGTTCGGGGCTGAGGAAGGCAGCCAAGATGCGGCGTTGGTCGGGGGTGAGTTCCTCTGGGGGAACAGAGGCCACCAACAGGCTGAAGATGTCGAACGGTTTGCGCCACTGCATGGCAAAGACCGGCGCAATGCCCACCACAGCTACCCAAGCTTGCTCCACCCCCACCGGGAGGAGGGGATCCCCCGTGGCCAGCCCGATCAAGGTCAGCCCCACCCACAGGGGGAAGGCAAGGATCCCGGCGGCGTGGATCCAGAGGAAAGGTTCCTGCCAATGGCTGCGCATGGGTGGGTTCTGGGGGGATCGGAAAAAGAACAGAGCTAGGGGCGGGATTTGTCGATCACTTCCAGTTCTGTGAGGCGGAAGGTGACCAATTTATCCCAGTTGCCGCCTTCAAAGAGAACGGCGGCGTGGTCGTCGGTAACCCGCTGCACTTGTCCTTCAAAGAGGTAGTAGGTGTCGTTGGGATTGATGACCCGCACGGCAACGCCGGGGTAGATGGGGGGCAGGTCTTGGAGAAGAGATGGAGTTGCAGTCATGGTTGCTGTTAACAATCCTTACCGGTGGGGAAACCCTACCCTATCATTATGGGGGAAAGGCCCTCTCTTGCCGAGCCTTTCTCTGGCAAAGCAGACCCCAGACAATGTCTACCGACGCAAAGTCTTTCCCATCCCAGGTTTGGCACGTGCTGGTCATCGATGATGAGCAGGGACGGCGGGCGGTGGCCCTCAGCGCGGCCACTTACTCCATCGGCAGGGATCCCGGCAACGCCATTGTCATCCATTCGACGGCTGTTTCTCGGCAACATGCGCTGCTGCTGCGGCTACCCCAAAAAGACGGCCAGTACACCTACCGGCTGTTGGACGGCAATATCGAAGGCAAGCGCAGCACCAATGGCATCTCGGTAAACGGGCAGCAATGTTTGAGCTGGGATCTCAAGGACGGGGATCAGATCCAGTTGGGGGATCAGGTGCGGATGCAGTATTGCATTCGCCGGTTGTCGGACGAAGATTTTCAGCGATATCTCCAGTCGGTGAGCTTTCGCAGCGTGAAGACGGAGGTGGTGGATCGGCGCTCCACAACGATGCAGCGGTTTGAGCCGCCCTCGCTGCAGGTGATTTTGCCCCAAGAGGAGAGGACGGAGAAGGTTGAACACGTGGGCTCCCGCCGTCGCAACCCGTTGCGGCTGCTGTTCCAGACGCTCTGGGGGCGTTTGGGGAGAAAGCCGAGGTGATTTAACCCTCAGGAATGCCCACCTGCTCTGAGTCTGAGCGCGCTGATGGGGTTTCGACGCGGTCTTGCTCTGATGCTTCTGCCTGCAGATCCAGAAGGGAAGGAGGAGAGTCTGCTGCCCCGGGCAAGACTCCCCGCAGCCAGAGGGGGGCGATAAAGGTGGTGGCGATCACCATGACGATGATGCTGACGTCCAGGGCATCGGAGAGAACGCCGCTGGTGGATCCCACGCCGGCAAACACCAGGCCCACCTCGCCGCGCGGGATCATGCCCACGCCAATGGCATAGCGGTTGATGCCCGGCTTGCCGAACGCCCCCAGGCCGGCGGCCAGCTTGCCCACAATCGCAACGCCAATCAAGAAGACGGCAATGATCAGACCCTCGCGGTTGGCGGGGAGGGTGGGGTTGAGCACGCCGAGTTTGGTTCGGGCCCCGACGCAGACGAAGAAGATGGGCACCAGCAGGTCAGAGACGGGTTTGATCTGCTCTTCCAGCTCTTGCCGTTTCTCGGTTTCGGCCAGAATGAGGCCGGCGGCAAAAGCGCCCAAGATGGCCTCCAGGTGGATCACCTGGCCCACGTAGGCCAACAGAAAAGCCAGCACAAGGGCGGGCAAAAGCGGGTTGCCGCGGGTTCTTAGGTTGTTAAGGAGGGCTACAAAGTAGGGGCTGAGGAGGCGCCCCAAAACAATGGAGCCGACCAGAAAGACGATGGCGCTGACGATGATGAGGCCGATATCGGCTAGGTCAACCTCCCCGGTTTTGGCCAAGCCCGCCACCACGGCCAAGATGATGATGCCCAACACGTCGTCCAGGACGGCAGCGCCGATGATCACCTGCCCTTCGGGGGAGGTGAGTTTTTGCAGCTCGGCCAAGACGCGGGCGGTAATACCAATGCTGGTTGCTGTGAGGGCGGCCCCGGCAAATACCGCGGGGATGGTGGGCACATGAAACAGGTAGAGCAAGCCCAGTGTTCCCGCCAGGAAGGGCACAGCAACACCGATGACGGCTACGGCTGCGGCCTGGGGGCCGACTCGCAACAGCTCGGCCAGATCCGATTCGAGGCCAATTTCAAACAAGAGGATCACCACCCCGATTTCCGAGAGGGTGTCGATGATCTGGCTTTGGGCGGAGAACACCGGCACCAGGGATCCCTCGTCGAGGCCGGCAGTGGTTTGCAAAAATTGCATCAGGGCTGAGGATTGAGCCAAGGTATGCAGCTCTTGGCCGGAAACTGGCCCCTCTGGGAAGACGAGCAACCCCAGGGCAGAGGCTCCCACCATGACGCCCCCCAGCAACTCTCCCAGCACGGGGGGAAAACTCAGGCGAACGGCAATTTCTCCGGCAACGCGGCTGGCCAGGTAGATGACCACCAGAGACATCAGCACCGCTACCAGGATCAGAGGGGCAAGATTGGCGTCCACGGGAGCAGCAGCTTCGACGGCAAGCAACATGGGATCCGGGCAATTCAACAGCAAGATCTCAACCTCAGGTGGACTGCTTTGGGTCTTGTTTTCGTCTTGGTCTGGCACGAGCAGCATCGCTTGGCCAGAAGACTGTTACAAAGGCTAACCCTCATCGGGATCCGCTTGCAACGCTTACATCGGCACTTTGTTCTGCTCAGGCCCATCTCTGTCGAGCGGAGCAGCCTGGAACTAGGCCCGGTTCCATCTGTAGATACTCCAGATAATTAACACTTATCTGGAGTATCGCTTTCCCGACAGAACTGCCCGCTCTCTTGCCAGACAAGACCACACTCCCTCAAAACCGGCAATCGAGGGGAGCCACTTTTTAACCTTCGCACTTTGAGGTCGCCCGCTCCTCACGAAAAGTCCTGCTTGGGCCCAGGGGAGGATTTTGTCCATCTCGCTCGGACGTTGGCCCAGACAGATCTAGGGGATTAAACCGGTTCATGGCCGTCATCAGCCCCTCTTGCAAACAGCACTCCACCGCCTCTACCGCCGTATCCAACACCTGCTCCAGCACCTCTTGTTCTGCAGCGGCAAATCCACCCAACACATGGCCAATCACATCTTCGCTGCCCTTGGGTTTGCCCACCCCCAAGCGTAGCCGCGGCAACGCCTCGCTCCCCACGTGCTGAATGATGGACTTCATGCCGTTGTGTCCGCCGGCAGAGCCGGATCCCCGCAGTCGCAGGCGACCCAGGGGCAAGTCCATATCGTCGTACACCACCAACACCGCGGCGGGATCCAGTTTGTACCAGTCCAGCACTGCCCGCACCGCTTGGCCGGAACGGTTCATGTAGGTCTCCGGCTTGAGCAGGCGCCGCTTGCCCCCCAGAACAAAACCTTCTCCGTAGCTGCCTTGGAACCGCTTTTCCAAAACCAACGGGATCCCCCAGCGCTGCGCCAGCCGATCCAGCACCATAAAGCCGCAATTGTGGCGGGTATCGGCATATTGTGGGCCGGGATTGCCCAAACCCACAATGAGCTGCAAAGCCATCTCATCGGTTCCCTTGGTCTTGACCTGAGTCACAGCGCTTTTCGCCTCCTCGGGCTAGGTTGTGTTGATCTTAACGTTAAGACAGAGTTGATGCAGTTATCAGATGCTCTCTTCAAAATAATCACTATCGACCTTCTTGACCGGATACAACGAAACCGTAGATACGCCAACATCGTGCTCAATCATTAAATTTGTCAGTTGTTCGCCGTCAATCAAAACAATCTTGCTGCCGATTTGAGAAACGTAACTGCGAGCATCATCGGTAAATCTGGAGGTAGTCATAAAAATACCCTTGTTTGCTCTTTGAGCCTGTAAGGCTCCTACAAACTGCATGACATCAGGACGACCTACCGGATTGCTATCCCAGCGCTTTGCCTGAATATACACAACATCAAGACCGAGTTTATCCTCTTTTATGATTCCATCAATTCCGCCGTCACCGCTCCTGCCAATTGCTTTTCCCGCATCTACCCGTGAACCTCCGTAGCCCATTTTAACCAGCAGTTCCGCAACGACCTTTTCGAAGAAGGCAGGAGATGCTTTCTTGAGCCTGGCAAGCAGTTCATCAGCCAGTTTATCGCGGAGATTTTTATACGCATTTTCTAGTTGCTCTAATGGTGTTTCTGGTGAAATCTCTAACGACTCTTTTCGTTCGGTTGCCTTGTCAGCGCTTCTTGTGCCCTTGAGCCTCTCAAATTCTAGGAACTCAGGATATTGCCTGAGCAACTTTACGTTGATGGTCTTGGGCTGCTTTTTAAGAAGATCTCTGCCGCGGTCGGTGATTTGGTAGAATCCTCTGCGCGTTGCTTCAAGCAGCCCTGCCTTTTTCAGATAGGTTGAGGCCCAGCCGACGCGGTTTATAAAAGTTGGCTGTACACCGCTCGGCAGCATCTCCCTGAGATCCTCCTCTGTGAGGCCCAGTTCTTTTGCCAGAGCTTCAACGGCCTCACTGGTTGAGATTTCAGTTCCTTCGCGTGCTGCAAACTGGAGCAGCGGCAACAGCAAGCTCTGGTAATCCGGAACCGCCATCTGCAGAACCGATTCTCAAGGCAGGGATCCCAATATACTAACCAAGCCCCTACCCCAACCCAGCTATGGTGTCTGGCAGGCTGGGAAGCCTTGGACAAAGGTTGAGCGTGGATGGCTCAGGCGTGATTTGAACACGCGACCAAGGGCTTATGAGTCCCCTGCTCTACCGCTGAGCTACTGAGCCGAGACGGCGCTTAACTAGAATAGCACCGTTGGGCTGGAACTGCTTCTTGAAAAATCACCTCAGCCCCCTTTGCCCTCTTGGGAGAAATTGGGAAGCCAACGCTCACCGCGAGGCCAGGGCAGCTTCGTAAACCCGTCGATTGGCCGCGAGGGATTTCTCCAGATCCACCACAGGACGAGGGTAGTCCACTCCCAAGCGAACCCCAAATTGCTTTTGCTCGGCAGCGGTGAGGCGATAGGGCTCGTGGATTTTGTCCCCTGGGATCCCGGCCAATTCCGGCAACCAGTGGCGCAGATAGTCTCCCTTGGGGTCGTACTCGCGAGATTGCTTGGGGATGTGGAAGTAGCGGAAGCCGCGGGCATCATTCCCTACACCGGCAGCGTAGTTCCAGTTGCCGTAGTTGCTGGCCACGTCGTAGTCGATCAACAGCGACTCAAACCACTCAGCGCCCATGCGCCAGTCGATGCCCAGATTCTTGGTCAGAAAGCTGGCCACATTCTGCCGTCCCCGGTTGGACATAAAGCCGGTAGCCGCCAGCTCCCGCATGTTGGCATCCACCAAGGGGTAGCCCGTCTCGCCCCGGCACCACGCCTGAAAGCGGGGCCAATCCTGCTGCCAAGGGATGGGGATCCCCTGGATCCCAGAAGGACGAAACAGTTTAGCGCCGTGCTTGGCCAAGACAAACCGAAAATAATCTCGCCACAGCAGCTCGAAGACCAGCCAGTCGGTGGACTCATTGCGCACCCGCTCCTGTTCATAACGCTTGACTTCGGCATAGACGGTGCGAGGCGAGATACAGCCCAAGGCCAACCAAGCAGACAGCCGCGAGCTGTCGTTGGGATCCAACATGCCGTTGCGGGTTTCCTTGTAGATGCGCAGCCGATCCAGATCCCAAAAGTAGGTTTGCAGGCGGGCCTGGGCAGCGGTGCTCCCACCGGTGTAGGTGAAGCGGGCGCGGCGATCCGGCGGGGGCAAACTCAGCCCTAGCTCGGCCAGAGTAGGCAACGGGCCGGGATCCAAACCCGACGGCAGGGGGGGAAGAGAAGGAATGGGCAGGGGATCCCGGATGGGGGTGCTCCCCTCGACTTGCTTGCGAAAACGGGTGAACAGCTCCGGCAGTTGGGAAAGACCAAAGGGGAGATCCTCAGGGTGATAGAGGGTGTGGCCCCACTCCAGGTGCAACCGGATCCCCAGCAAAGCCTTCTCAACAGCAGCCGTCACCTCTGTCTCCTCGGTGCCCACCTCCTCATGGGCATAGACCGCCTTCACCCCCCACTCCCGTGCCAAGCTGGGGATCACCTGCTCCGGCTGGCCCCGGCGGATCACCAAATCCGAGCCGCGCGCCCGCAACTGCTGCCGCAGATCCGCCAAACTCTCCAGCAAAAACTGAGCGCGGAAAGGGCCGGTTCTGGGGCGGAGTACCAAGGAAGCCTGACCGAACTGGCGGGGATCCAAACAATACAAGGGAATCAGGGGAGATCCCTGTTGGCAAGCCCGCGTCAGCGGCTGGTGATCCAGCAGGCGCAAGTCGGTGCGAAACCAGAGCAGGACGGTCATTCTGCAGCTACCCTAGACGGATCCCGCAGACTCAGACTTAGGCGCCCGTCCCAGCTCAGGGCTGGGAACAAAATGGGGCACATTGGCAGCCGGGATGTAAATGGGAGCCTTGGTGCGCGGGTGGTAGGTTTGCCGGGCAGGACGATGGCGCAGCGAGAACGTGCCGAAGCGAGACAGCCGCACCGAACCGCCCTGGGCCAGGCATTGACTGATGCTATCCAGCATAGCCTCCAGAGCAGCAGCAGCCAGCTCCACCGTCAGGCCATCCACCTGGGCGGCCATCTGGCGGGCCAGCAAACGGCGATTCAAATGGGGAGGAGGAGCCACCAACCAACCGTCCAGACAACAGCAACACAGACAGGGGCCTAGAGCGCTTCCAGCTCGCTCTCAAAAAACCAGTGTCGAGAGCGATCAGGAAACTCCAAAACGTAGCCGACACCGCTGCCATCGACCACCCGCCGGGCCAGCACCACAGCCTCTTTGCCCACCAGAGCGCTGACATTTTCTTGCCCGCGATCCCGGACACAGCGAACTTTAACCTTGTCCCCAACTTTGATTGCCATAGCCGATTGGGCGTAACCGCGAAGAGACTCGTTACTCAAGATGGTACGGCAAAAGATCCCTTGCCGAGATCTGGTCACCCCTCTGCTGGGGTTGACACCGATGGGATTGCTAGAATGGGTGAAGAGCGCTGTGCCCCGGGAAGACTGCCTCCGTGATTGCCCTTTCCCTCAAACCCGCCCATTGCTCCTGGAGCGTTATCAGCTTTCCCTCCACCCTTTACACCCAACCGGTTCTCGATCTGTTGATCTCAAAAGTTCCTCCCCCTTGGCGGGCAGAGGTGCGCCTGGGCCTACAGGAAGCGATCATCAATGCCGTCCGCCACGGTAATGGCCTCGATCCCAACAAGAAAGTGATCATCGAGTACGCCAGCTCAGAGCCGTTTTACCAATGGCTGGTGCGGGATCAAGGACCTGGCTTTCGTCCCCAATGCAAGCTCAGCCGCTGCCAGCGCGGCATCTTGGAAACCGAAGAATCGGGCCGGGGAATGTTTCTGCTCACCCAAATCTTCGACTTTGTCGAGTGGAACGAAGCCGGCAACCAGGTCTATCTGGGCAAGTACATCCCCGCCAACTGCCGGGATCCCTGGATAGTCTGACCCTCAATACCACTGCCAAACCAGCTTGCCCATTTGGGTGATCTGGCGGCCCCGCTCCGGGTAGGGAGCCTCAGAAACCGTCAGGGCTGTGGTGGCAAAGGCAAAGCGCGTGGACGACCATCCCTTAAGTAGCGTGCTTTCCAGCAGCAACCCCAGCGATCCATATCCATAGCCCAGATTGCGGTGGGGCAGAGGAGCCACCACCTTGCGCCAGGCGCGGTCGGCAGCCAAGGGGGGATCCGCGAGGGCCGCCTCCAAAGCCGCCAAGGAAGAGGCCAGGTAGGAATAGCCTTTGTGGTCAGCGTGATACACCTGCGCCAGCAACGGGATCCCTGGCGGCGTTTGGGGGAGAGCCTCTGACAGGGCTCCTTCTTCCCCGCTGACCTCCGGCGGCCCACCGCCAGGGATCTCCGCTCCAGAGGCGGAGCGGCTAGGCTGCAAAGGCTTGGGTTGAGCCCAAGCGGTGGCGGTGCCGCGCTGCATCGGGAGAGAAACCACCTGCCAGCCTTGGGCGCGCGCCCGCTCATCCAGGTCGGAACCCGGCTCGTCCGGCATCTTACCCACCCACAGCCAGGCCGGATCCCGGTCGCCGGGCAAAAGGGCAAAGGCAAACTCCCCCCGTTCCGGCAACAGACGTTGCCAGTCCAGCTTCATTTGAGATTGTAAGCGCTGCAGCCATTGGCCGGGATCCACCCGCCACCCCAGGGGGCTCAGAGGCCGGATCTGCCCCAAGCTCTGCCAAACCGAGGCCAGGTGAGCTCCAGAAACCAGCGCCAAGGTCTCGTCAGGCAGATGCTGAATGATCTCCGGACGAAAAGCTTCTGCCGCCGGCAAGGAGAACTCAGCAGGCGCACGCCAGAGGGCAGCACTTTCGGCCACCAAGCCCCGGAAGTTCACCCCCAGTCCCAGCCCCACTGCCTGCAACGTCAGCCCGTCCGGAGCAACCGCTTCCGGGTTTTGCCAGAAGGCCCAACCCACATGCGCCTCCTGCAGCGGCTCGATCACCTGCTGAAACAGGGGCTGAGCCACCAGAGACAACTGCGGCAATTGCCAAGCATCGATGGCAGCGCGAATGGCCGCCGGCTGCTCCGCCAACAACACGTACTGCTCGCCAAAAACAGCCGCCGAGAACCCCTCCAGGCCCGGAATCGGGCTGGACACCACCTGAATGCCCTTGTAAGTGTCCACCTGCACCGGTATCCCCGCCAAACTCTGCCGTTCCCACAACAGGTTCAGCTCAAATTGAGAGACTGCCCGATCCCGCGTCTCCAGGGCCACCAAAGTCCCCCCCTCCGGCAAGCTGGCCAAGAGCGTGCTTTTTCCCAGCCAGGGCCGCACCTCCCGCTCAAAATCCAGAGCTGCCCCGGCCAGTACAGATCCCAGCCAACCCGGGCCTTCGGCGGAGAAAAACTTTTGCCATTGCTGACGGGCGGCGCGTCGTTGGGGGGCAGGGGTTGCAGCTTGCCAAAACGCTTGCACCTCGTCGAGGGGAACGGCCAACAGCAGCAAAGCCTCGGTAGAACGGGGGGCCAAACCCACAATCGGCGGCAGTTCCGGGTGGGCCAGCAACAAAGCCACCGGGCTGCGGGTGAGCAGCCATACGACAACCCACACCAGCATGGCGGCCAGAAGGCCCAACCCGATCAAGATCCCCCGCAGGAGTTGCCGTTGTCCCATATCCCCTCTCCAGCCTGACGGCAGCATTCCAGCACCGCCTAACCATCTTACCTGTGAGGGGAGAGTTGCTTGTCTCTCCTGGCCTCAGCCGGGATCTGACGAAGATGCTTCTGGCCGATTCTGCAACATCCAGGCCAAGTTATTGCCCGTCACCGCTCCATCTAGGGTGCTCCGGATCAGCAGCAAGGCCACTGCCGCCCAAACGTTTTCTGGCCAGTTCCCCAGCACCTGCTCTGCCAACTGGCCCAGCCCGAAGGCCGTGATCCACGTGGCCATCCACAGCCACGCCGTCACCTGAGCGCAGGGCCAGCCATTGCGCCAAGCCCAAAATCGCTCCTGCCACCACCACCCCCAGCCAAGCATTGCCCATTTGTTGCGTCAGCCACAGGCCGGCGCCCGTCGCCACAGCCCAGCCCAGAGCAGTTGCGCCCACCCAGGCCACAGCCTGCTCCGTCGAGAGCAAAATCCGGGATCCCAGCGCCAGCCCCTGGCCGATCCCCACCCCCAGCCCGCGCGAAAAACCCAGCACCAGGCCCAAGAGCAGCAGCGGCGGACGGAAAAACTGACTCAACATCACCACGACCAAGGCAAAGAGCACCAGGCCGGCCCCCTGCCCCAACAACGTGGCCAATGTCCATTCCAGCCAAAACCTCTGCCAATGGGAACGCAGCATGGTAGCTCTCCTCCAAGGTGGCCAAGATGCCCTCACAATAAGCGGCAGCCAACCGAAACAACCCTCAGTCTGCAACCCAACCGGTAATTGGCCAAGGCAAGCACTGCCCAATGGCGATACTCTAGAAGGTGTTCATGAGTGGGTAAAGTGCAAGCGATGGCTCAGCCTGCCCTGCGCATCTTGATCGTGCGCCATGGTGAGAGCACCTTTAACCTGGAAAATCGCATTCAAGGCCGCTCCGATCTCTCTCGTCTGGCCCCCAGCGGAGCAGTGCAGGCGCAGCGCGTCGCCGCAGCCCTGGCCGGGATCCCGTTGGATTACGCCTATTGCAGTCCCCTTTCTCGCGCCCTCGATACCGCTCGCATCATCCTGAAAGAGCGAGAAGGGATCCCTCTGCAGATTACCGAGCAACTGCGAGAGATCGACCTGACGGCTTGGGAAGGGCTGACCTTTGCCGAGGTGAAGGAGAAATACCCCGAAGACTACCATCTGTGGCGGCACCATCCCGACAGCCTGGAGCTGCAGGGGCGCTTTCCGGTGCGGGATCTCTGGCAGCAGGCGCGGGAGTTTTGGCAAATGCTGGCCGAGCACTTGCAATCTGCTGCCCGAGCAGAGTCCGCCCCAAGCCAGACCCTCAATATCCTCGTTGTGGGCCACAGCGGCATCAATCGCGCCTTGGTCAGCACCGCCATTGGCCTGGGGCCACACCACTATCACCGTCTGGGGCAGGATAACTGCGCCATCAGCGTGCTCAATTTCCCTGAGGGCCTGCAGGGGCCGCCGCAACTGGAATCTTTGAACATCACTGCTCACCTCGGCCCAGCTCTGCCCAAGCGCAAGCAGGGGATCCGCATCTTGCTGGTGCGGCATGGGGAAACCCAATGGAACCGGGAGCGCCGTTTTCAGGGGCAGCGGGACATTCCCCTCAATGCCACCGGGGAAGAACAGGCAGCCAAGGTGGCAGAATTTTTGGCCACTCAACCCCTGCAACTGGCCTTCTCCAGCCCCCTGAAGCGCCCCTGGGCCACAGCCGACGCCATCTGCAGCAACCACAGCAACCTGATCTTGCGCCCCATGCCCGACTTGCAGGAGATCTGCCACGGCGACTGGGAGGGCAAGCTGCAGAGCGAAGTGGAAGCCGAATACCCCGGCGCGCTGGAGCGCTGGCAGCGGGATCCCGCCAGTGTGCAAATGCCCAACGGGGAAAACCTTGACCAGGTGTGGGCGCGGACTCGCTCGGCCTGGCAGGAGCTTTTGGCCATCACCGCCGCCCAATTTCCCCAAGGCACAGCGGTAGTTGTTGCCCACGACGCCATCAACAAGGCCATCATCTGTCAGTTGTTCGACCTTTCCCCACAAGCCTTTTGGATCTTCAAGCAGGGGAACGGTGCCATTACGGTGATCGACTACCCAGAAGGTAAAGAAGGCGCCCCGGTTTTAAAGGTGTTGAACCTCACCACCCACCTGTCCGGCCAGATCCTGGACTGCACCACCGCCGGAGCTTTGTGAAGATGGGGCCCTCTCTGTTCCCCCCTGAGCTGCTGGGAAAAGACGTGCGCCTCCGAGCAGTGCGCCTGCTGGATCCCTTGCGCCAGCGGGAGGAAGTGACCGACGTGTGGTTGCAGGAAGGTCGCCTCCGGGCCAGCGAGCCGGCAGGGATCCCTGCCGAGATCCCCACCCTTGACGGCTCCGGTTGGGTTCTAGGGCCGGGTTTGCTGGATCTGTACGCCCACAGCGGCGAGATGGTTGGCAACGGTCTATCCCACAGCCGCGAGACCCTGGCCTCTTTGGCTGCAGCGGCTTTGGCGGGAGGCTTCGCCCAGGTGGCGCTTCTGCCCGCCCCCCCGCCCGGAACCGGCTGGTTTCCGGTGCTGGATCGCCCAGAGCACCTGAACCGCTACCCCCGCCAACCTGGGGATCCCCGCTGGCTGCCCTTAGCTGCCCTGAGCGTGGGCGGCCAAGGAGAAACCCCGACCCCATGGGGAGAACTGGCGCAAGCAGGAGCGGTTGGCTTTGCGGAGGTTCAGCCGCTGCGCTCCTTGGCGCTGCTGCGGCGGGCTCTAGAATATCTGCGGCTGGAGAACAAGCCCCTGCTGCTTTGGGCCTGGGATCCCAGCTTGGCCGGGCAAGGCAGCCTCTACGAAGGGATCTGGGCGCTGCGCCTGGGGCTGAAAGGGATCCCTGCCAGTGCCGAAACAGCCGCTCTGGCCCGCCTGTTGGAGGTGATCAGAACTGTTCCTTCCCCCCCGCCGGTGCACATCATGCGCCTGAGCCAAGCCCGCAGCCTGGAGATGATCCAGCAAGCCCAAGCCGAAGGATTGCCGCTGACCGCCAGCACCTCCTGGATGCACCTGATCTTGTCCGAAGAAGCCGTCCGGGAGCACCGCTACGATCCCCACCTGCGTCTTTTGCCCCCCCTTCCCAGCGCCGCCGACCGCGCGGCTCTCGTCGCCGGGATCCGCTCCGGCAGCCTGGGGATCGCCACAGATCACCACCCCTACACCTATGAAGAGAAAACCCTGCCCTTTGCCGATGCTCCGCCAGGGGCGATGGGCCTGGAGCTGGCTCTGCCGCTGCTGTGGCAGCATCTGGTGGCAACCGGATCCCTGACCCCCCTGCAACTGTGGTCGGCCCTTAGCTTGTACCCG
Source organism: Synechococcus sp. H55.10 (assembly GCF_047502715.1). Classification (NCBI taxonomy): domain Bacteria; kingdom Bacillati; phylum Cyanobacteriota; class Cyanophyceae; order Synechococcales; family Synechococcaceae; genus Synechococcus; species Synechococcus sp. H55.10. The sequence continues at coordinate 4,923 of NZ_JANSJJ010000308.1, read as the reverse complement.
GCCCGCTGCCTCAACTTAGATCCGCCCACCCTCACCCCCCACAGCAACTGGGTGCTGTTTGATCCCGCCCACCCGTGGACGGTTTCTGCCGCCACCCTCCACTCCCGATCCCACGCCACTCCCTGGCTAGAGAAGCCCCTGCGCGGCAAGGTGTTGTACACGCATATCGAGCACGCTTGCAGCCAACCCACCCCGGCATTAAAACTCCCCAGCTAAGGCGGCTACACAGCGCTCGCACAGCTCTGGGTGTTCGGCAAACTCGCCCACGCGGGTGGAATAGTTCCAGCAGCGCACGCATTTTTTCCCGTCCGCCGGCTGAACGGCAACCTGCAGGTCTTCCTCTCCAGGGTCGGCCTTGACCAGCTCGACTTGGGAAGTGATGAACAAGTAGCGCAGCTCTGCCGCCCGCTCTTCCAAGAGGGAGTACAGATGGGGATCCGCCACCTTCAAGATCAGTTTGGCCTCGGTGGAAGCGCCGATGACCTTGTCGGTGCGGGCTTGCTCTAGGGCTTTGTTCACCTCCTGCCGCACCGCCCGCAGCTTTTCCCAGGTGGCCGCCAACTGGGGATCCCGCCAGTGCTCTGGCAGCTGCATCCAGCCCCCTTCAAACACCGAGCGGGTAAGCTTGGGGTAGGGAAGGTAGCTCCAGATCTCTTCTGCGAGGTGGGAGAGCACTGGAGCGATGGCCTTGGCCAAGTTCTCCAGCAACAGCGACAGCACCGTCTGGCATTGCCGCCGCCGCCGGCTGCGGGCATGGCTGATGTAGAGGCGATCCTTGCCGATATCCAAGTAGAAGTTGGAGAGATCCACCACGCAGAAGTTCTGAACCGCCTGGAAAAAGCGGTAGAACTGGTAGCTTTCAAAAGATGCGGTGATTTCCTCTCCCACCTCCTGCAGGCGGTGCAAGATGTAGCGATCCAACTCCGTCAACGCTTCAAAAGGAACAGCATCCTGCGCTGGGTTGAAATCATAAAGGTTGCTCAGCAGAAAGCGGGCCGTGTTGCGGATCTTGCGGTATATGTCCGCCATCTGCCCAAGGATGGTCTTGCCTATCGGCACATCCCCAGAGTAGTCCACACTGGAGACCCACAGCCGCAGCACATCGGCGCCATAGGCGGGATCCGTCTGGGGGTTGCTGCCGCCGTTGATGAGCACCAGGGGATCGATAACGTTGCCCAGGGATTTGCTCATTTTTTGGCCCTTTTCGTCCAGCACAAAGCCGTGGGTGAGCACTGCTTTGTAGGGGGCACAGCCATTGACGGCCACGGAAGTCAGCAAGCTGGACTGGAACCAGCCCCGGTGCTGGTCGGAACCTTCCAGGTAGAGATCCACCGGGTAGCCCAGCCCCTGGGCCTTGGCCACCGCCGCCCAGGAGGAGCCGGAGTCAAACCAGACATCCATGGTGTCTGTGCCCTTGCGGTAGGTGCGGCCATTGCGGCGGTACTGCTCCGGCAACAGCTCTTCCACCGGCCGCTTCCACCAGGCGTCGGATCCCTCCTGGGCAAAGATGGCCTTGATGTGCTCGAGGGTCTCGGCCGTGAGCAGAACCTCGCCCGTCTCTTCGTCGTAGAAAACAGGGATGGGCACACCCCAAGCCCGCTGGCGGGAGATACACCAGTCGGAGCGCTCTTTGACCATGGCGGTGATGCGGTTTTCCCCTTCCGGCGGGATCCAGTTCACGGTTTTGATGGACTGTAGGGCCAGCTCTCGGAAGCCGGCTACAGACGCAAACCACTGCTCCGTGGCCCGGAAGATGGTCGGCTCCTTGGTGCGCCAGTCGTAGGGATATTTGTGGTTGTAGGGTTCTTCCTTGAGCAGGGCGCCGGCAGCCTGCAAGGCTTTGATCACGGCCAGGTTGCCGCTGGTCTCCGGCTTTTTGGAGAGCACATCCAGCCCGACAAACTGGGATCCGGCCTCGGCGGTGAATCTCCCCTGCTCGTCCACAGGGCTGAGGATGGGCAGGCCGTACTTTTGGCCGGTCTTGAAGTCGTCTTCCCCGTGGCCTGGCGCCGTGTGGACAATGCCGGTGCCGGACTCGGTGGTGACGTAGTCTCCCAAAACACAGAGACTGGCACGGTCAAAGAGGGGGTGGCGTCCCTGGCAGTATTCTAAGGCGGATCCCGGCAGCGTGGCCTTGACCTCTAAGGGGGTCTCCAGGACTTTTCCCAGCCGCTCTCGCAAATCGGCAGCAATCAACAGCAGGCCGAAGCGGGGAGACTCCACCACCGCATAGGTGAGCTTGGGGTTGAAACAGAGGGCCAGGTTGGCCGGGATCGTCCACGGGGTAGTGGTCCAGATGGCCACCCGCAAGCCCGGCAGAAAAGGCTCCAAAACCGGCTGCGCCGCCGGGCTGAGGCTTTGCAGAGGAAAAGCCACGTAGATGCTGGGGGAGATGTGGTTGTCGGGATATTCCAGCTCTGCTTCCGCCAGGGCCGTCTGCGAGCTGGGACTCCAGTGGACGGGCTTGAGGCCGCGGTAGATGTAGCCTTTGAGGGCCATCTGGCCAAACACCTCGATCTGGGCTGCCTCGTACTCCGGCGAGAGGGTCAGGTAGGGCCGATCCCAGGATCCCCATACCCCCAGCCGCTGAAAGCTGGCCCGCTGCACGTTGACGTAGTGCAGGGCGTACTCTCTGGCCTTTTGCCGCAGTTGCAGGGGGGTGAGGCTTTCCCGCTCCTGGGGGGAGAGGCTTTGCAACACCTTTAGCTCAATGGGCAGGCCGTGGCAATCCCAGCCGGGCACATAGCGCACCTTGCGCCCCCGCAGAATGTGGTACTTGTTCACAATGTCTTTGAGAATCTTGTTGAGGGTGGTGCCCATGTGGATGTCGCCATTGGCATAGGGCGGCCCATCGTGCAACACAAAGGGATCCCCGGGATTGGTTTCCGACAGACGCTGATAGATCTGTTCTTCCTGCCAAAAGGCTTGGATGGCGGGCTCCCTCTTGGCGGCCTCCGCCCGCATGGGAAACTGAGTTTGCGGCAGGTTGAGGGTACTTTTGTAGTCCACGGCAATTTGAGCAGGCTAAAGGGCGTCCTTCTATCCTACGCTGTTGCTCTCTCCTCAGCGGTGTCTCCTGACTTCCCCCTTGTTGGAGCCCTCTTGGGGAGAAGGGATCCGGCCCGCCACCTTGGTAAAGATTTGTGCTAGCCTCAGGATGTTGTTGAGTAAGGGAGGTTCCTGCGGATGCCAGACAGTAGTAGTTGTAAGGGTCGTCAAGTTGGGTTCAGCCGGCTGTGCGCCGGGGCTGTTCTCTAACGGCCTGAACTCAGATCCTTAGCTTGCTGAGGAGTCTTCGCGTTCTGGCTCGCTTGGAGTTCCTCCCGGCAGTCAGGTTCCAGTTGAAGGCCCGCTAGGCCGCTCTCTCCCGGATCGCCTGTTATCTCCTAGGCGGTGGGAGAGAGCGGATAGTTTTTTGTAGGTTTTCGACGACCGCAGGGGCTTGGAGTCGATATGTCCTACAAGGCTCCCTTGAGAGACGTCGGCTCCCTCAGGGTTGAATGGTAAGACGCCGGCTCTCGACGACAAGGCCACTTTGGTTGACCAGCATCACTGAGATCCACTCAGCCCCTGCTTCTGGAGGGGCATCCGCCTGCAGGAAGAGCCCGCCCGCCTGCAGAGGTTCGAGGGCAAACGAGGTCAGATCCAGGTAGCTGGCCGCGGCCACGGGCCGCTCATCGACAGCGCCCAGCAGCAAGGACTGGGTGAGGGGTTCTGCCACAATGGCCTGCAGCGAGTAGGTGGATCCCGGCTTGACCACCTCCGGCAACTCGAAGGTGACGGTGGGAGGTGCTGAGCCGGAGGTGAGGGTGCTGGCCTCCCGCAGTACTTCTTGGTCTACGAGCAGCAGTTGTCCTGGATTGGCCGCATCCGGGCGGTAGCGGTTACGCACCAGGGCGGAAGCCTTTACCTGAAACTCCCCCCGCGCTGAAGCTTGGGATCCCTGCACTTGGCTGGCGATCTCGGCCACGATCTCAGGGCCCACCTGCCGCCAAGAGACAATTTCCGCCGAGTAGGTCAACTGGGGATGGGCCTCCCATAGCTTGCCAATGGCCTCTTCCACCCCCTGCCGATCCAGGCCGTCGCGGTGGCGGAAGTCGGGGCTGTAGCCGGCCATCACCCCCGGCAAGTCGCGGCGGTTGGCAGCGTCCATTTGCTCCTTCAGCCACTCCACCAGGGGAGCCGGTGCCGGGGCGGAGACCTGTTTTTGGAGCCCGCTTTCCAGAGGCATGGGGGCAGCCTGGGCCGGTGCCTTGCTTGGGAAAGGGATCCCCCAGCTCAAAGTCAGAGCAAGGAACCCAAGCAGTTGGGAAAGGGTGAATCGAGAGCTCAAACTGGGGGCCTCCGGCGGCAAATCTGCCCTTAGTTTAGCTTGCTGAGGATCGAGGTTTTGAGGTTTCCGAGTCCAGGTTGGCCATGGGGGGAGCGATTTTGAGGTTTGGCGTTGCCTCACTGGATTGGGCCTGGGTTTATCCTGGGAGCTGGGTTCTCTGCGAGGTGTGCATGGCGTCCCACCACTCCCCTGCTTTCCTGGCTTTGGTTAACGAGGCCAAAAGCCGCATCCAAGAGCTCACCGTTGAACAGGTGAGGCAAAAACAACTGCAAGGGGATCCCTTCTACTTGGTTGACGTGCGGGAAGAGTCGGAGTGGCAGGCCGGCCACATTGTCGGCGCCATTCACTTAAGCAAAGGCATCATCGAGCGGGATATCGAGAAGGTGATCCCAGATAAAGAAGCCGAGATTGTCCTCTACTGTGGTGGCGGCTTTCGCTCGGCGCTAGCAGCCGACAACCTGCAAAAGATGGGCTACCGCCGTGTGATCTCCATGGACGGCGGCATCCGCGCTTGGCGAGAGGCTGGCTTTCCCGAATCCTAGCCCTCACCCCCGACCCCTCTCCCGGAAGGCTGTGACTTATACACATCT